>DASSWG010000147.1:0-10049 GCA_035705295.1 Flavobacteriaceae bacterium | reverse complement strand
CAATCCATTGTCAATGTCGGAAACCCAACAAACCCGTATCAACAAATACCTCAGCGAAATCGGTTATTGTTCGCGCCGCGCCGCCGATAAATTGATCGAGCAAGGACGGGTGACCATCAATGGAAAAATACCCGAAATGGGCACCAAAATTTCCCCGGCCGACGAAGTGCGCGTGAATGGCGAATTAGTGGGCGAAAAAAAGGAAAAACCGGTTTATTTGGCCTTCAACAAACCCGTCGGTATCGTTTGCACCACCGACACGCGGGTGGAAAAAGACAACATCATCGACTATATCAACTACCCCACGCGGATTTTCCCCATCGGGCGGTTGGACAAACCCAGCGAAGGACTTATTTTACTGACCAACGACGGTGATATCGTCAACAAAATTTTGCGTTCCAAAAACAACAACGAAAAGGAATACATCGTCACGGTCGATCGGTTGGTGAACCCCGATTTTGTGGAACGCATGCGCAACGGAGTACCAATTTTGGATAGCATCACCAAAAAATGCGAGGTCGAAAAATTGAGCAACCACACGTTTCGCATTGTCCTCACCCAAGGTTTGAACCGACAAATCCGTCGAATGTGCGAATACCTCGGCTATGAAGTCACCGCATTGAAACGCGTTCGAATCATGAACATTTTATTGGACGTTCCCGTGGGCGAACATCGCGAACTCACCGCAAACGAATTGAAGGAACTGAACGCGTTATTGGAAGGTTCGGTGAAAACCCCCAAATAAGAAAAATGTTCAATATGCAAACCCGCTTTGAAATCCTAACAAATATTTAAGGATTGTTTTTGAAATTTCTTGCTAACTTTCAAATCGAAAAAAAAAGCAAGCAACAATGAACAAATTATCCCCTTTTCATTTGGCCGTTCCGGTAAGCGATTTGAAAAAGTCCCGGGAATTTTACAGAAAAACCTTGGGGTTTGAAGAAGGAAGGAGCAGCGGACATTGGGTGGATTTCAATTTTTTCGGGCATCAATTGGTGATCCATTTACAGGAGAAAGCGAAAAATCCGTCCAATAATTCCAATTCCGTTGACGGAAAAGAAGTGCCCATCCCGCATTTTGGCGTTGTTTTGCCCTGGGATTCTTTTGGTGAATTTGCCGAACGTTTGAAAAAACAAAAAATACCGTTCATTATTGAACCCAGTGTTCGTTTCAAAGGAAAAACCGGCGAACAAATGACCATGTTCTTTTACGACCCTTCGGGAAATGCGCTGGAGTTCAAAGCTTTTAAAAACAACGACCAATTATTTGAAAAATAAACCAACCCCATGGGAAAATTACAACCCGTTTTGGTACGACAAATTTTTATCCTGCTGCTGATTTTATTGATCGGGATATTGATTTTCAAAGAAATGACGCCTTATTTGGGCGGGGTTTTGGGCGCCATTACTTTATATGTGCTGTTTAAAAATTGGATGGGGCGGCTGTTGCAAAAAGGATGGAACAGAAATTTGGCCGCAGGATTGTTGATGTTGGTTTCTTTTATTGGAATTTTATTGCCCATCGCAGGGATTGTACTGTTGCTGGGCTCCAAAATCGGAAAAGCAGTCAATAATTCAGAAAAAATAATTCAAATTGTAAAAAACCAAGTGCAAACTATCGAAAATTCCTACGGGTACGATATCAGCACAAAAATCAACACTTCTGAAATCACCTCGTGGATTTCCACCAATTTGCAAAATTTGGCCGGCGGAACTTTTGAAGCTTTTATTGCGATTGGTATAATGTATTTTATGTTGTACTATATGTTGATCAACCGAAAACAACTCCGAACCGCCATGGACGATTACATCCCCATCGATCACGAAAACTTAGAACTGATCGGTCGTGAAAGCACCAGCATGGTAAAAGCCAATGCCATCGGAATTCCGTTGGTGGCGATATGCCAAGGCGTCGCCGCATTGATCGGGTTTTTGATTTTCGACGTTCCAAACCCGTTTTTTTGGTTTGCGATCACCACCATTGGCGCGATGGTTCCTTTTGTGGGAACTTTGTTGGGGATTGTTCCGGTCACCATTTTGTTGTTTGCGCAAGGCCACAATGCCCAAGCAATTTCAATTTTTGTGTATGGTTTTATAATTGTGGGCGGAATTGACAATTTGTTGCGGATATATGTGCTGAAAAAGCTGGACAATGTGCACCCGTTGATCACCCTTTTGGGGGTTGTGGTGGGCGTGCCCTTGTTCGGGTTCATTGGCTTGATTTTTGGTCCTTTGTTGATCTCGCTTTTTATGCTGATCGTGAAAATTTATAAAAAAGAATACGGAAAAACCGAACTTGAAACCTCAAAACATAAATTATAATGTTTCAAAAAAAAGCAAAAAAAATAGATGAAGGATATGTTGAAAAACACGCGGCAGAAACCACGCGTGAAGATCTGTCGGAAGTAGTGGAAAATGAAGCCGCGATCGACAACAAAATTGCCCATTCCGGTTTGCTCGAAAAATATTCGGAACTGGGAAAGTTAATGCTCGATATGCTGAAAGATTACAAAAACGGGCATTACCGAAAAGTGCCGTGGTTCACCATCGGGTCTATTGTTTTTGCGCTGCTGTACGTGTTGAACCCGTTCGATATCATTCCCGATTTCATTCCCGGACTGGGCTACATTGACGACCTCAGTGTCTTCACCATTGCCTTGCGCTTTGTGGAAACCGACCTGCACAATTATTTGGACTGGAAGTTGGAAAACACGGATTGACATAGATTAAGACAGATTACGCGGATTACTGCCAACTCCCGATAACTATCGGGACTGATCACTATCTTCAAACTACATACTGCCACTGCCACTGCCAACTTATTTCTTCCGTTCCCTGGCCAACAAGGTGTTTTTGAGCAGCATAGCAATGGTCATCGGTCCAACCCCGCCCGGAACCGGCGTGACGAACGAAGCTTTTTTGCATATATTTTCAAAATCCGCATCGCCGACCAAACGATAGCCTTTTTCTGTGGAGTCGTCCGGGACCCGGGTGATACCCACATCGATCACCACAGCGTCGTCGCGGATCATTTCGGCTTTTAAAAAGTTGGGAATGCCCACGGCGATGATGATAATATCCGCTTGTGTGGTGATTTGTCCAATATTTTTGGTAAATTCGTGGGTGAGCGTGACGGTTGAATTTCCGGGGAAACCGCTTCTTCCCATCAAAATGCTCATCGGCCGCCCGACGATGTTGCTCCGTCCTATCACGACGGTGTGTTTTCCCTTGGTCGGAATTTCATAACGGTCCAACAATTCCAAAATTCCAAACGGTGTTGCCGGAATAAAGGTGGTCATATCCAAGGCCATTTTTCCAAAATTCGTGGGGTGAAAACCATCCACGTCTTTGTCCGGGTTCACTGCGGTAAGCACTTTTTGAGTATCGATTTGGGGTGGTAGCGGCAACTGCACGATAAAGCCGTCGATTTCGTCGTTTTGGTTCAGTTCTTCGATTTTGTCCAGCAATTCCAGTTCGCTGGCCGTGTTGGGCATACGCACCAAAGTGGATTCGAAACCGACGCGTTCGCAAGCTTTCACCTTACTGGAAACGTAGGTCATACTGGCACCGTCGTTGCCAACGATCAAAGCGGCCAAGTGCGGCACTTTTTCACCACGCTTTTTTATTTTTGAAACCTCCGCAGCAATTTCATCTTTGATGTCGTTGCTTATTTTTTTTCCGTCTAAAATAGTCATCAGTGTTCAGTGTTCAGTGATCAGCTGTAATCACTGTATAAATTAAAATCTAATTATATTTAGCTTTTTCATTTTAATTCAAAAAAAGCATTTTCTAAATCCCCTTCTTTAATAGTTTTGTTTTGTAGAGTCTCCCAATTCATATCTGGATATTTCTCTTTTATTTTAAGAATATCTTGGCTAAAGTCATCTTTTAAAACAAATAAATTTCCGTTTTCGTTTCCATTAGGATAGAATGTGATATTACCAATATAATTTATTGAATCTTTTGTTACCTTAAATGGAATTGAAAACTCTTTTTTTGATTGTAAATGACTTTGAATTAAGCCAAGGTTGGTGAACAAGTCATAATTAAAAAATTCATATTCCCTCGCCGAATGTTCTTTCAAAAAGATAAAAACCTTTTTGTTTCCAATGCTGAAGTCTGACACCAATTTCGACTTGAAAAAACCCAACCTAGCTTGAACTATAATTTTGTGATAACTGCTAAACCAACCAATTTTTTTTCCTTTAGGTTTATAATGTAGGCTATATGCATCAAAGCGGGGTTTTTCATCAATTATTGTAAACGTACCTACAATGTATCCTTTCTCTTCATTGGAAATTGTTTTACTTGAACTACACCCAAAAAAAATGATTACAATCAAATAAAGGATATTTCTACTCATATTGCTTCTTGATATTCCACAAATATTCATCAATGATCCGATTTCAGTTTTTATCTGGTTTTACTCCAAATTTTTCGGGATGTAGAATCATATAATTTATTAATTTTCCAATTTCTTCGCTTCTATTGTACAAATTTTGATAAATTTCATTTGAAATATATTCACATTTAAAAGCAAATTCCAACCACGTTTGTGTCTCTGAATTTTCGGAATCACTATCGGTTAGTTTACTTTGATAACTTTTTGGATAAATTCGTTTTCTATAAGCTTCGGCTATATTTGCTGCAACACTTCTTGAAGATCTTCTGATTTGATCTGTAAGCGAGTAGGTTTCTTCTTTAGGAAAAGAGGATTTGCTGGTAAAATAAATATCCATAGCCAAATCAACGGACTTTTTATAAGCCAATAAATCCTGAAACTTCATATTTTTTCTTTTTTTCTTCCAAACCGATTACTGAACACTGTCAGCTGACCACTGACCACTACTTCATCCCCTGCATCATCTGCATCATCTTTTTTCCACCGCCGCCTTGCATCATTTTCATCATTTTGCTCATTTGTTGGAATTGTTTCATCAATTGGTTGACTTCCTGAACGGAGCTTCCCGAGCCTTTTGCGATGCGTTTTTTACGGTTGTGGTCAATGAGTTTTGGATGGGCACGTTCATCCGGGGTCATGGAATGGATGATCGCTTCAATTCCTTTGAAAGCGTCGTCATCGATGTCGATATCTTTCATCATTTTTCCAGCGCCGGGGATCATTCCCATCAAATCCTTCATGTTCCCCATTTTTTTCACTTGCTGGATCTGCTTCAAAAAATCATCGAAACCAAACTGGTTTTTGGCGATTTTCTTTTGAACCCTTCGAGCTTCTTCTTCGTCGTATTGTTCTTGGGCGCGTTCCACCAAAGAAACCACATCACCCATTCCCAAAATTCGGTCCGCCATTCGCGAAGGGTGGAACACGTCGATGGCCTCCATTTTTTCGCCGGTCCCGATGAATTTAATGGGCTTATTTACCACCGATTTAATGGAAATCGCCGCCCCACCACGGGTGTCACCGTCGAGTTTGGTCAAAATTACCCCATCAAAATTCAAGCGATCGTTGAACGCCTTGGCGGTGTTCACCGCATCTTGCCCGGTCATGGAATCGACCACGAACAAGGTTTCTTGCGGTTTTATGGCTTGGTGGATGTTCGCTATTTCGGTCATCATTGTTTCATCGACCGCCAATCGGCCTGCGGTATCGATGATCACCACATTGTGCCCGTTTTGTTTGGCGTGCGCAATGGCGCTTTGTGCAATGGAAACCGGGTTTTTGTTCTCCCGGTCCGAAAAAACCTCGACCCCAATCTGCTCCCCGACCACATGCAATTGATCGATCGCCGCCGGACGGTAAACATCGCAAGCCACCAACAAAAGCTTTTTGGTTTTTTTGGTTTTCAGGAAATTCGCCAGTTTCCCGGAGAACGTGGTTTTACCGCTCCCCTGCAAACCGGACATCAAAATCACGCTCGGGTTTCCGGAAAGGTTGATTCCCTCGGCATCGCCGCCCATCAATTCAGTGAGCTCGTCTTTTACGAGTTTCACCATCAACTGCCCGGGTTTCAAGTTTTTCAGAACACCTTGGCCCAAGGCTTTTTCCTTTACCGTTGCGGTGAATTCTTTTGCGATTTTATAATTTACATCCGCATCGACCAAGGCGCGGCGCACCTCTTTTAAAGTTTCGGCAACGTTCACCTCGGTGATTTGTCCGTGGCCTTTCAGTACGTGGAGCGCTTTGTCGAGCTTGTCGCTTAAATTATCGAACATAATCTTTCTTCAATTTTAAAATATTTTCTTTCCAAAAATCATGAAATTAGAAAGTCCTACCTTCCGGCGGGCAGGGTGCAAATTTAAGGATTTGAAATTGAACGGTAAGGGTTTGAAAACAAAAAAAATAAGATTGCGTTTACGTGGGATTCAGCTACCGTTTTGGCGGGGAAAAATACCGTGCAAAATCACGTAAAAACCGTGAGGACAACATCAAATCGGGCGGAGGAATGTTTTAAGGCCGTTGTTGCAAATGAAAAAAGCCGATCTAAATTTTTGACCGGCTTTTTTTGAGGTATTTCAATGCTTACTTTTTCACAATTTTCTTGACGATTTCCGCTCCATTTACATCGGTGATTTTCAGAAAATAAATTCCCTTGGAAAATGCGTAAAGGTCGATTTTTTTCAGATCCCCTTTTTCTTGCAACAACCGTTTTCCGGTGAGGGAAAATACTTCCACTTTTTCCAGTTCGGTTTTCGCGGAAATATATAGATTTCCACTTGTGGGGTTGGGGTAGAGTTGAACAACATTTGCCAATTCAAAATTTTCCGTGGCCAGTTGCTGAACAACTTCCGTGGAAACCGTGTTGGTGATGATCGGTGCGTTGAAATCAAAATAAATAGCGGCTTTTCCGGTAATGATGTCGCCCACGACAATGTTCGCTTTCGGTTTTATTTTGAACGCAATATACCCGTGGCTTCCGGGTGCATCGGCAGCTTCGTGTGGCAAATTGATATTTTCGAAAATAAATTCCACAAAATTATCATCGGTAATCCGAACCCGATAATCATCACTTGCGGAAACCATCCGAATACTGTTCCAATCCAATTGATCGCTCAATGTATCAGTGACCACGACGTTGATCGCTGAAGCAGTTCCCATATTTTGAAAACGGATCAAATAATGCAAATATTCATCGGCATCGGCGATCGCTATTTCATCGCCTTCCAAAACTTGCTTATCGTTGGGATCCATAGAATTTACCACCGTTTGATTCAGCTGAAAAGTATTGTCGTTTGGCGTATGATCATTGGTGTTGGGCGTGATGGTGGCGGTGAGGTTCAAAATATCGCCCAATTGCATTATGGGCGGTTGTTCGTTGAGCAAAGTGACCGCAATTTCTTGGGTATGGAACGGCTGCAGGTTCGTATAATCAAAAGTAACCGAGTTGGTGGTCGAAGCTATTTCCGCGGGAATGGCCGATACAAAACTTTGTTTCGCAGCGTCAAATTGAAAAACAACCTGACCGTTCAAGGTGGTGGTTCCGATATTTTCAAAAACAATTTTATATTTAGCTTCAAAACCCGGACGAGCCATAGTAATTGGAAGAACTGTTATGTTCAAGTCATTCACCGTTGCATTGGCTTGAATACAAAAATCCGCAGTATCGGTATTTCCGTAACCTGTAAAAGTGGTGGAGTAAGCTAAAGGCAATATGGAATAATAAGACGGTAAATTACTTTCTACAGAAACATCCGTCAAACCACTATCCACGTATAGATTATATCCGCCCGACATATCGGTCAACGTACCATAGCTATTGGACCCTTGAACCGCTTTTATCAACATATTGGGGAAACTGGTAGCCGTTGGATCCCCGCAACCTTGGCCTTGATCCAAACTCAAGTGTCCGCTAACGGTATTGAATTGTGCCGGGTTAAAACTGCAGTAGGTGGTAATGACAGCATTCCAAGACGCAAAAGGGAACATACTATGAAAAGCACCAACATCGTCCACACAAACTTTATTGACATTTGGAGTGCCAATAATAGAGTACATATCCCAATTCAAATTTGACATATTCCCGTTTTTCAAATTGATATATGCAAGGTTGAAATTATTGGAAAGTTCCAATCGTACAAGGTTGGGATTATTGGAAACATCCACAGAAGTCAAATTGTTGCTATTTAGAATTAAGCTCTCCAAATTAACAAGGTTGGATACATCTATGGAAGTTAGTTGATTCGCACCTACACGCAAATTTTTCATATTTACAAGTGTAGAGACATTTAAGGAAGTTAATTGATTAACACCTAAAAACAATGCTTCCAAATTTACAAGGTTGGAGACATCTACGGAAGTAAATTGATTACTCCTTAATTCCAAAGTTTCTAAATTCACAAGGTTGGATACATCCACGGCAGTCAATTGATTTTGAAACAAACTCAAATACTCCAAATTCACAAGTGAAGAAACGTCCACGGAACTCAAATTGTTATAACCTAAATTTAGGTGATTTAAGTTTACAAGCGAAGTTATATTGAAGGATGTTAAGTTATTATGGCTTAAATCCAAACTGTTTATATTTATAAACGCTTCGATTCCTGTCGCATTATAAATTATTTCGGATGGCGGGGGAGGGAATGGCGTGGTCAAATGCAAATTCCCCGTAAACGCCTGCGCTTCCGAAACCTGGATTTCGCCATCGCCATTGATGTCGATAACCGGACTGTGGTTCAGCAATTTGGTTTTGAGCGCCGTGTCGGGAATATTTACATTTTGTGCTGAAAGGTTCCAAGAAATAAAAAACAAGAAAAACAGGAACATGGTAATTTTCGATAATAGGTAAAATTTTTTCATGATGGATTGGTTTCTATGGGGTTAAAAATAGACATTCTTTTTATCAAAGAGAGAACCTTTAATTTCAAAAAAAGACCGTTGATGGTATTCAACGGCCTTTTCCCCTCTAAAAAATTATAAAAACTGTTCAACTAACGGTGTTTTTATAGTTATTTAACAACCAAAAAAGAAAAAGTCCTACCCCTTCTCTTTAATTTTTTTCAAATTTTTGTTTTTTTAGTTTTTAAAAAAAAAGAAAAGCACTGTTCTTCCCTTACATTTTCCACAATTTTCTACATTTGCCTTTCCAATCGGAATTTTTCATGCCCAAAGAACTACACGAAAATGTTTGCCAAGAATCGGTTTTCAGACAGCTTTATCAAAAGCATGCCAAAAACCTGCGCGATTTTCTGTACTACAAATTCGGCGAACACCTGAACCCCGAGGACAATGTGCAGGAAGCTTTTGTGAAACTTTGGAAAAAGTGTAAAGATGTTCCGCCCGAAAAAGCCAAGAGTTTTTTGTTCACCGTGGCCAACAACTTGGTTTTAAACGAGGTAAAGCATCAAAAAGTGATCTTAAAATTTGAGCAACAAAAAAAAGAACACAGCGACCGGCAAGACCCGCAATTTTTGATGGAAGAAACCGAATATTTGAAAAAATACCAAGCCGCGCTCGCCAATTTGACCGAAGCACAACGCACCGCCTTTTTGCTGAACCGCACCGAAGGAAAAAAACACCAAGAAATCGCGGATATGCTGGATATTTCAAAAAAAGCCGTGGAAAAACGCATTTACGGGGCATTGAAAAAATTGCGCAAGGAAATCAACGGAATTTGATCGAGGGTAGGAAAAAAGACTTTTCAGTTGTTCTATGGTTGAATATGGCAAAGAAAATAAAGTTATAATTTAAAAGATTCCTGCCTTCGCAGGAATTAAGATGAAAAAAGAAACACTCATACAAAAATGGCTCAACAACGAGCTCAACGTCGAAGAACTGGAAGCTTTCAAGCAACTGGAAGAAGCGGATGATTTTCTGAAACTTTCGAAAAACGCCCGCTATTTCAAAGCGCTGGAATTCGACGAAACTTCCGGTTTTGAGCGGTTGCGGGCAAAATTAAAGCCAACCAAAAAACCGGCCTTGACCAGTACTTTGCTGAAAATAGCCGCCGTGTTCGTGATTGGTTTCGGAAGTTATTTTGCTTTTTTCAACCCCACCGAAACCCAGGTGGAAAGTCTTGTCGGAACCACCGAAAACATTGTGCTTCCCGATGGTTCAAGCGTGGTTTTGAACGCCGTTTCCTCCTTGCGCTACGA
>DASSWG010000146.1:0-4382 GCA_035705295.1 Flavobacteriaceae bacterium | reverse complement strand
TTCTTCGTATTTTGGTCATAGATTTTTAGATAAAAACCCCGATTTTTGGGCCGAACATCCATTTTCGGGGTTTTGTTTGTCTAAAAATACGAATTAATTTGCTTTAAATCAAATAGTTGTCTTATTTCTGAAACTGCCTTTTTAGGGCTTATTGAAAATTTTAAAATAGATATTTATTGTTTATCAATAAATTTTTATTGATATTTACATCGTCATTTAATCTCAACTCAGTATGAAAACAAACACCAAAACCATTTTATCCGTTATGGAAGTGCTCACGTGGATAGCCTTTGTCGGCTTGTGAATCAAGGCCGGGGCATTGCTTTTTACATTTATGATGAGCCTTTTTTGGAATCCTATGGCGGCGGGGGATTTGCATTTGGGGCTCGATTTGTCGGCATTGTTTGCGAACAGTCAATGGAAATACATTTGTGTGATGTCCCTGATTATTTTCTTGCCGGGCCTAAAAGCGTATTTCTTTTTCTTGGTCACACGGCTTTTTTCGAAATTCAATTTGGCGCATCCGTTTAGTGCAAGCGTTTCTTCCCTGCTTGTGAAAATCAGTTGCTATGCTCTTGGAATTGGGGTTTTGGCTTTGATCGCCAATGAATATACCGAATCATTGATAAGAAAAGGTATCGAATTGCCTTCCCTGCACGATTATTTGGGTGGAAGCGCGGAATACCTGTTTATGGCCGGCATCATCTTTATCATCGCCCAAGTCTTTAAAAGGGGACTTGAAATCCAATCCGAAAACGAATTAACATATAATTATGTCGATAGTCGTAAACCTGAATGTAATGATGGCCAAACGCAAAATGTCGTTGAACGAACTTTCGGAAAAGGTAGGTTTGACCTTGGCCAATCTTTCCATTTTAAAAAACGGAAAAGCAAAAGCCGTTCGGTTCAGCACATTGGAAGCTATTTGCGAGGTGTTGGATTGCCAACCGGGGGATATTTTGGAATATGAAAAAGAAGAATGAGGAATTATATTAAAAACAACCTTTCAAAATGACACCAAGAATAGAAACCATAACCGGAAAGAAATTGATCGGCAATCATTTGACGATGAGCTTGGCCAACAACAAAACCGCCGATCTCTGGAAAAATTTTATGCCCCGGCGCAAAGAAATCACCAACAACTTGAATGAAGATTTGATTTCGATACAGGTCTATCAACCGGATTATTTCAAAAATTTCAAGCCCGCCAACGAATTTGAAAAATGGGCGGCGGTAGAGGTTTCGGATTTTGAAAACCTGCCAAAGGGAATGGAAACCTTCATTTTGCCAAGCGGGCTGTACGCAGTTTTTGATTACAAAGGCCCAGCCGGAAATCCGGCTGTTTTTCAACACATTTTTCAGGTTTGGTTGCCAAATTCGGATTATGTATTGGACGACCGACCGCATTTTGAAGTTTTGGGCAAGAATTATAAAAACAACGCCCCCGATTCGGAAGAGGAGATTTGGATACCAATGAAAAGCAAGTAAAAAATCCAGTATTATTTTCACAAAAAATCATATCTTTCCATAAAGTTTTCGACTCAGGCAAGCTGGTCAAAAAACTTGTTAAGTAATCAATCCAAATGATAACCAACACATTAATTTTAAGGGTAGCTGTCGCGATTACTTTGCTTGCACATAGTATTCCTAGTATTTTCCACGGTTCTGTAAATGATTTCGGAAATTTATACCTGAACCAACAGGGGTTTGCCCCGTTCGGGTTGTACCTTGCGTGGGCGATAAAACTTTCCCACGTTTTGAGCGCCGTATTGTTGATCCTTAACAAATACCTGAATTTTGCCGTGTACACGACCTTGTTCATTTTAGTGGCCGGAATTGTGATGGTGCATTTTCAGGAAGGTTGGTTCGTAGTGGGCGGGGGCAGAAATGGGATGGAATTCAATTTTTTGCTTACCTGTGTGCTCCTTTCCATTCTTTACCAAAACCGAATTGGAAAAACAACTGTTGACAACAATTAATTTCATGTGTAAATTGCTCCAAATGGTTTGTTTTTGAAATACAGGATCGATTTAAGTTTGGTCTTTCTGGTGAATTTTATACAACTGTAACAATTATTTTGAAAGGTTGTCTTTATATTAAAATTTCCGAATGAAGTTTACCTTAAAAGCCCTCTTCGCGTTTTTCTTTTTTTTCATATTCTGTTCCGCCAACGCACAGGAAACCGATAGCATTTCCCGAAAAAAAATCACCATTTCCCGAATTACCGAGGCTCCAAAAATCGATGGATTTTTAAACGATCCCGCATGGAAAAATGCCGCCATCGCAACGAATTTTATAGAACGCACCCCTAACAACGGAAAGCCTATTCCCGATAGTCTTAGAATCAAAGTGAAGATAGTTTACGACGATTTGGGCATCTATTTTGGCGCCACCATGAACGATCCATCGCCCGAAAAAATCCAAAAGGAGCTCACCGAACGGGACCACATTGGCAACGACGATTTCTTTATTGTTTTGTTGAACGGTTACAATGATCACCAACAAAGCCTGGAATTTGTGGTGACTGCGGCCGGGGTCCAATGGGATGCAAAACTTGCCAACGGGAACGAGGACCTCTCTTGGGACGGGGTGTGGTACAGCGGCACACAAATCAACGAGGAAGGTTGGACCGCCGAAATTTTTATTCCCTATTCCCAACTGCGTTTCCCCGATAAAAACACACAGGTTTGGGGGCTGCAGATGGAACGGGCTTTTAGACGCGCCCGAACCCGCTACAGTTGGAACCACATCGATAACAGCAAAGGGGGATTTTCAATCTACGACGGCGAGCTCTACGGCATCAAAAATATCCAACCCCCGTTGCGGCTTTCTTTCCAACCCTATGTTTCAACGTATGTAAACCATTATGACGGCGAAACGGAAACCCTGTTCAACGGGGGGGTGGATTTGAAATACGGCATCAACGAAGCTTTTACGTTGGACATGGTTTTAGTGCCGGATTTTGGCCAGTCGGAGTTCGATGAAACCATCCTGAACCTTTCGGCCTTTGAAACTCAATATGAGGAAAACCGGGCGTTTTTCACCGAAGGAACGGAACTTTTCACAAAAGGGGATTTGTTCTACAGCCGAAGGGTCGGCGGAAGCCCGTCGGGGGATTTGTCCCTTGGGGAAAATGAAATTGTGGAAAATTATCCTGCCCGGGTCGACCTGATCAATGCCTTCAAAATTTCGGGGCGCACGGCCGGTGGACTGGGAATGGGCATTTTCAACGGCATCACTGAACGGACCTTCGCCGATGTAAAAAACACGGAAACGGGAGTGGTTCGTGAAGTGTTGATCGAACCTTTGGCCAATTACAATGTGTTGGTTTTGGACCAAAGGTTTGGGGGCAATTCCTCGATTTCCTTTGTGAACACAAATACATTGCGGGAAGGCGGTTTTCGAGACGCTAATGCCACCGGGCTTTATGCCAACATCACCAATAAGAAAAACACTTGGAAATATTTTGCCCATGGGGAAGGGAGTTGGGTCATGGATGAAGGAACAAAATTCGGGATGGAAGGCGGGGGCGGTTTTTCCGAAATAAACGGGGCGCACCGTTTTACCGGAGAAATCGAATTCCGGACGAAAGATTACGACATCAATGACCTGGGTTTTTCCGACCGGACAAATTTTATCAATTATTATGGCTACTATGGCTACCGCTATTTGCAACCGAAAGGTTTCTTGAATGATTTGTTTTTAAATTTCAATTTGAATTATTTGCGAAGGTTGGAACCTGATCTGTACCATAATTTTGAATTCAATTTCAATTCATCCTTTACCACCAAAGAATTTTTCACCTTTGGCGGGGGTTTTGAAACCACCCCTTTTGGCACGAACGATATTTACGAGCCCCGCGTGGAAGGACGGTTTGTAAAAGTCCCTGCCTATTACGATCCGTGGATCTGGATTTCAACGGACTACCGAAAAAAGCTTGCCGTTGACGCCACCTTGGACTGGTACATCTACAATGAAAAAGGGCGTTCGGATTTTTTGATCGAATTTGAACCCCGGTACCGTATTTCGGATCGGTGGAAACTTTTTTTTGGCACGAACCTTACTTTTTCCCGAAAGGACAAAGGCTTTGTGAACAGGGTGGACGAGGCCATTGTTTTTGGGGAACGCGACCGGAACACAGTGGTAAACGCTTTGGAGTCCCAATTTATTTTTAACAATAAAATGGCGTTGAACCTCGCGTTCCGGCATTATTGGTCCGAGGTGGATTACAGCCGTTTCTACACCTTGGAAACTGATGGCGAATTGGCGTCAAACCCGCTTTACGACCAAAACCACGATACCACTTTCAACACCTGGAACATCGACCTCCGTTTTTCGTGGTGGTTTGCACCGGGAAGCGAATTGACCTTGCTCTACCGCAA
>DASSWG010000145.1:0-8624 GCA_035705295.1 Flavobacteriaceae bacterium | reverse complement strand
GATAAACCCACAAGCAAAGAAAGGGTGGAACATATTTTAAAGGCCATCGACCAAATCCAATCTTTTTCGGAAGGTCTTGATTTAGAAAGTTTTTCCAGTGATCGGCGGACTTATTCAGCGTGTTTGTACGAATATACTATTATTGGGGAGGCGGTTGTTAAAATTGACCCTGAAATTTTAGCAAAATATGACTATCCTTGGAGAAGGGTCAAAGCGTTCCGAAATTTTATTTTGCATGATTATGAAGCCGTGGACTCACGAATGGTATGGTATACCATAAAAAAAGTTTTGCCGGGATTACAAAAAATTATGAAAACCGTTTTAAAAAAAGAATTTTAGAAATGCTCATCCGAAACCGAAGATTACGCACCACCCAAGCCATCCGAAACCTTGTTCGGGAAACCACATTGTCGCCCCACGATTTCCAGGCACCTTTGTTTGTGGTGGAAGGAAAAGACGTGAAAGAAGAAATTGAATCCATGCCCGATTATTTCCGGTTCAGTTTGGATTTGTTGGAAAAGGAAGTGAAGGAATTATGGAGTTTGGGCATCCAATCCGTGCTGCTTTTTGTGAAAGTACCGGAGAAATTAAAAGACAACGAAGGAAAGGAAGCCCTAAACTCGAAGGGTTTGATGCAACGTGCCATCAAAACAGCAAAAAATGCCGTGCCGGAAATGTTGGTGATGACCGATGTGGCGATGGATCCGTATTCTTCTTTTGGTCACGACGGAATTGTTTCCAGTGGAAAAATTTTGAACGACGAAACCAACACTTTTCTGGCAAAGATGGCATTATCACACGCACAAGCCGGTGCCGATTTTGTCGCCCCCAGCGATATGATGGACGGACGGATTTTAGAAATACGCCAATTATTGGAACAAGAAGGTTTTCACGATACCGGAATTATGAGCTATAGTGCCAAATATGCTTCGGCATTTTACGGGCCTTTTCGCGATGCGCTGGATTCTGCCCCGGTTGATGTCAAAAATGTTCCAAAAGACAAAAAAACCTACCAAATGGATTTTGGAAATCGCGAAGAAGCCATCAAAGAAACCCTCCAAGATATTGAGGAAGGCGCGGACATTGTGATGGTAAAGCCCGGATTGTGCTATTTGGATATTGTACGCGAAATCAAAAATGCGGTGAACGTTCCGGTGGCGGTTTATCAAGTCAGCGGGGAATATGCAATGATCAAGGCTGCCGCCGAAAAGGGCTGGTTGAACCACGATGCAGTGCTATTGGAACAATTGACCGCAATTAAACGTGCCGGAGCGAGCATTATTTCAAGTTATTTTGCGAAGGATGCTGTAAAATTATTATAACAAACTACCCACAAAAAAATATTAATTGCCGATCAGCATCAAAAATTAAGATTATTTAAGATAATGTTGTATTAAATTCATGAAAATCAATGTTTTTATACGGTTTTCTTTTTAGTCGATATGAAAAAGGCATTATATTTGCTCCGAAACTTTAAAAGAAAATATCCTATGAAAGCAATGAAATTTTTTGTCGTGTTCGCTTTTGCCGCTACCATCATAAGTTGCAGCAATGATGATGCCCCTGCACCGCCGACCTTTGAGTTTAACAAAGCCAACTTGGTTGGTAATTATCAACTCGAATCTCTGCAGAGCACAGAAACCAAAACACAAAATGTCAATGGATTTGATGTTACAACAGTTACTGAAACCGTAGCAAGCACCATTAATTTTACCTATGAGTTTTCTTCTGACAACCAAGTTACCCTGAATGGGAATTATGTGATTGATGAAACAAAAACACAAGGGACCCAACAAACAGATACCACTTATATTGTCGATATTAACTTTTTGGAAACCGTTTTTTCCATAAACGAAGCGGAAAAAACCCTTACCATGAACAACAAAACCTATGAGGTGGTTAATTTTAGCGAAAACGGATTTAACCTGAAGTTGCACTTGGAAGAAACCCTTCAAGACGGTACTCGGGTATATACCGAAGAGCTTAGATTAAACAAATAATTTCTTAACAATATCAAAAAATCACCTGTTTTTTATCAGGTGATTTTTTTTGCCCAAAATTGAAGCGGGAAAGAAGCCGTGAGCTTGGTTTCTTGATTTTTACGAAAATCGCAGCAGGAACCTTTCATTGTTTGCCCTCCTCTTCCCCAATTCTCACCACGCCCCCGCTTACCGCATATTTCATCAATTCAGCGCTCTTCACATCCACCGGGGTCACATAGCTTTTGGGCACTAAAAACAGGTTTCCCGAAATGTTGTAGGAATGCGGGATATACACGGCAACGAGGTCATCTTTTATGTTTAGTTCCGAAAGGTCTTCGTCGGTCACAAAACCCACTCGTGAAATTTTGCTGTTTTCATACAACTTGACCATTACAGGTTTACTAAAGCTCTTTTTTTGTCCCACAAAAGCGGTGATCAAATCTTTGATACTGCCATAAATCACATTGATCAAGGGTGTTCGTTTGATAATTTTTTCCAGGTAATTTTTTATCCTGTCTGTAATGAGCGTGGTTCCCAAATACCCGATCAGGGTAATCAAAACCAGCATTATAATTAGTCCAAACCCAGGGGGCAAGTTGAAGGGGAGAATTTCATCAATAAAAACAAAAACTTCGTAGAGAAGGTAAAATGTTAACGCAATGGGGACAATATAAATAAGTCCATTGACAAAATATTTGCTCAGTCTTTTTAAGTCCATAATATCAAGGTGTTGGTTATTTTTTGTAATTATCTTTTGGCTTAACCCAATAACAATAACACAAATATCGGGATAATTTACCGCTTGGTTTAAAAAAGCTTGATTGCCAAAAAAACAAGGTCTATTCTTCTTCTACTTTTTCCTATTTTTATAAAAATAAAATTTCTATGTCGAATATAGTGGGGTAATCCCTGAAATGAATTTCACGCAACGAGCCGCAAAGGTTTCGCAGCGATACGCAGCGTGACACTTTGCTCCGAGAATTCGGGGCCGCGAGAAATTTAACATCATTGTTTTACCCATCTGCCTGCCGGCAAGGCAGGCTTGGAACAACATAGAACCAAAATAAAAGCGCAGCTATGAAAACCGTCCTAAAAACACTATTGGGAACAGCAACTATCGAAGGCGATGAAAACGGAATTTCCAAAATTTCCATCACGGACGAAGCTCCTGTCTTTTCTTCGGAAGTTGCTGAAGAATTGAAACCCGCAGTTGAACAAATGACCGAGTATTTTGAAGGAAAACGCACCAAATTTGACCTCAAGTTAAACCCACAGGGCACCGAATTCCAAAAAAAGGTTTGGGAAGAACTGCTGAAAATTCCGTTCGGAAAAACCATTTCCTATTTGGAGCTTTCCAAAAGGTTGGGCGATGTAAAAGCCATTCGTGCCGTGGCCGCGGCCAATGGCAAAAACCCGCTATGGGTTGTGGTTCCCTGTCACCGCGTGATTGGAAGTGATGGTTCACTAACCGGTTATGCCGGCGGTTTACACCAAAAAAAATGGCTATTGGAACATGAAAGCCCTTCGACGCAACAACGGCTTTTTTGAAAAAAGTTGTACCTTCGGGAAATCCCCCTTGTCAATTTTTTGAAAAAATGATCACCAAATTAAAGTTGGAAAACATCCTTTTCCTCGACATCGAAACCGTGCCGGAACAAGCTTCCTTTGATGAATTGAGCGACGAAAAGAAAACACTTTTCGAGTTGAAAACAAAATATCAGCGCAAAGAGGAGTTCACCGCTGAAGAATTTTACGACCGCGCCGGAATATGGGCCGAATTTGGGAAAATTATATGTATTTCCGTGGGATTTTTCACGTTTAAAAATGACATACGAAATTTTCGGACCACCACATTCCAAGGGGAAGAGGCCTTTCTTTTGCAGGAATTCAAAACTTTGCTCAACACCCATTTCAACAAACCCCAACACCTTTTGTGCGCGCACAACGGCAAGGAATTCGATTTCCCATACATTGCCCGGCGCATGTTGATCCACGGCATTTCTTTGCCGAACAAACTCGATTTGTTTGGAAAAAAACCGTGGGAAGTCCCACATTTGGACACTTTGGAATTGTGGAAATTTGGCGATTACAAACATTACACTTCCTTGAAATTATTGACCAATGTATTGAATGTTCCCTCGCCCAAAGACGACATCGACGGCAGCCAAGTATGTGCGGTTTTCTACCAAGAGAACAACCTGGAACGCATCGTGGCCTATTGCGAAAAAGACGTTGTGGCCGTGGCACAGATCATTCTTCGTTTGCGGCAAGAAAAATTGTTGGAAAAGCACGAAATAATTTCCGTTTAAAGGCATTAGCGTCCTAAACGTTTTTTATAAGTCTACCTAAACCTATGGTTTTACAGTTATTTTCAGTAAATCATATTTTAGGGGGTTATCTTTTTAGGACGCTGACGTATGACTAAATGACGTAGGACATAAGACGGATTTGTAAATTTAACCCACAAGTGTGAACGACAGCTATTTTTGTCCTATGTCATAAGTCCTATCGTCCTATGTCACCTTTTATTTTGGACACTATTGGTTAAAAAACAAAATTACCCCCATAAAATTGAAAACCCCTCAGTTTTGGGGGAAACCAAGGGGATTTTCTTATTTAACTAATCCATATTATTATGAAAATAAACTTCTTTATACTGCTATAAGAAATTCAAATAATAATACGCACACTAACAAACAGTGCATGCAAATATAAATACATTTATCGATAAAAAGCAAATTTAATCGGTAAAAATTTTTATTTTATTATAAAATTTTTAATTGAAATTGATTTTGAAATTTCACGATCCTACTTTTAACAGGGGTTTTCATACTTTTTCCAAGGTGAAAGAAAATTCGCTTCCAACCCCAAATTCACTTTCCACATACAATTTTTCCCCATGCGCTTCCACAATGTGCTTTACGATGGAAAGTCCCAATCCTGATCCACCCTCCTTTCGCGAGCCGCTTTTGTCCACGCGGAAAAAACGTTCAAAAATTCGAGGAATGTCACGTTTTTCAATGCCCTCGCCGTTGTCGGTAATGCGGATCACGATTTTGTTTCGCACCAAATGTTCAACAGCAACTTCCGTGGTACCGTCTTTTTTTCCATATTTTATGGAGTTGACCACCAAGTTGGTGATCACTTGCTGAATGCGTTCTTTATCGGCGTTTACCAATATGGGGGCTTCATAATCGGTGTCGAACGATAGTGAAATGTGTTTTTTGGCGGCTTTCATTTCCAACAGGTCAAACACGTTTTGCACCGTTTCCAGAACATCGAAATTTTCTTTGTGAAGATGCAGTTCTCCCATTTCCAATTTGGTGATCATATCCAAATCCTGCACGATATAAATCAAACGGTCCACCCCTTTGCTGGCCCTGTTCAAATATTTTTTGCGCACTTTTTTGTCTTTTATCGCGCCGTCCAACAAGGTCAAAATATACCCTTGAACGGTAAAAAGTGGGGTTTTCAACTCGTGGGAAACGTTTCCCATAAATTCTTTCCGGTAATTTTCGCGCACTTTCAGCATTTCGATTTCCAGTTTCCGATCTTCGGCGAATTTTTCCACTTCGCGGGTCAAAGTTGCCATATCGGTTGTCACTGCGGTTTCGGAAAGTCTCGAAGCGTCCAACAAGGAAACATTGTCATAAATGGCTTTGACCCGTTTGTAAATAAAGTGTTCGATGCGCAATTGCACGATCAAAAAGGCGAAAACAAAGAAAACAATCGCAAAAAGCAACAAAAAAAGCCAATCGATATGAAAATAGAAATAGCGGCACAACACCAACACAGCCATGAGAAACAGCGCAATGTAAAAAGCCGTGATGAAAGCGAAACGGTAGGAACGTTTAAATTCGTTCATTTTCAATAAGTTAAAAACATTCAATTGTAAAGCAAAGATCGCAAAGTCCGCCTGCCGGACGGCAGGTTTTACAGAAAAACGATAGCTCGACATTTTTCTGCCGATTCAAACGGATTTATTCCACGAATTTGTAGCCCACTCCTTTGATGGTTTTAAACTTTTCATCGCCCAGTTTTTCGCGAAGTTTTCGTATGTGCACGTCAATGGTACGGCCTCCAACCACAACTTCATTGCCCCAAACGTGATCCATAATATCTTCGCGCGTGAATACTTTTCCGGGTTTGGAAGCCAACAAAGAAAGGAGTTCGAATTCTTTACGGGGCAAAATGACCTCTGTTTTTCCGTTAAGGACTTTATATTCGTCACGGTTAATGGTCAGCTCGCCAAGTTTAACAATGTTTTCTTCGGGCTCATTCGAATTTAAGCGACGCAGCAAAGCTTTGACCTTGCTGACCAACACTTTTGGTTTAATGGGTTTCGTGATGTAATCGTCGGCACCGGCGTCAAAACCGGCAACTTGCGAATAATCTTCGCCCCGGGCGGTCAAAAAGGTAATCACGGTTTTTTCGAGCTCCGGGATTTTTCGAATTTGTTCACAAGCCTCGATACCGTCCATTTCGGGCATCATCACATCCAAAACAATGAGGTGCGGTTTTTTCTTTTTGGCAACTTTTACGGCCTTTTCTCCATTTTCCGCAGTGAAAATCTGATAGCCTTCCGCGGAAAGATTGTACCCGATAATTTCCAAAATATCGGGTTCGTCATCGACCAATAAAATACGTATCTCCTTGTTTTTCATTGTAAAACAGTCCTTATGATTTGCGAACAAAAGTAAAGATAATATTAATTTTTTTAGGTTAAGAAAAAGTCACGATAACTAACAATTTCCTAACATACAAAAGACTTCCTTTTAATCTTTAGGTAATCTTGCTTGCTTTTTCCTTGGGTTTCTTTGCAGAAAATTAAAAAAGAAAAAATGAAATTTAGTTTAAGTATCGTATTTGTTTGTTTATCAATTTTTTGCAATGCACAAGAAACCGGCTCCATCACCGGAAAATTAACCGATAAGGAAGCAGGGAACACACCTTTGGCCTTTGCCAATATTTTGGTAAAAGGAACTTCCAAGGGAACCATTTCCGATTTTGATGGAAATTATATAATCGAAAATATTGCTCCCGGAAACTACACATTGATCTTCAGTTTTGTGGGCTACAAAACCGTTGAAATTGGCGATGTGAAAGTGGTGGCAAACCAAACCATACAAGTTGACGCGAGCCTTGCAGCAAGCGCGGCGGCTTTGGATCAAGTAATTGTAAAAGCAAAAACCAGCCGTGAACTGGAAAGCGCATTATTGTTCGAACAAAAAGACGCCATTGTGATGAAACAAGCCATTGGCGCACAGGAACTGGCGCGAAAAGGAATTGGAAACGTGGCCGAAGGGGTAGTGAAAATTTCAGGAATCGCCAAGCAGGAATCGCGCGGAATTGTAGTGCGCGGCTTGGGTGAACGCTACAATTTTTTGACCGTGAACGGTTTGCCGATGATTACCGGAAATCCGGACAAAAAAATCATTCCGCTTGATAAATTCACCACCGATATTGTCCGCAACATTAATGTTTATAAAACATTCAATGCCGATTTGTCGGGCGATTTCGCAGGCGCATCGTTTGATATTGTCACAAAAGACATTCCCACAAAACCGGTAACAAGTATAAAAATAGGAGTCAGCGGAAACTCACAAACCACTTTTCAATCGTTTAAAACCGATGAAGAAAGTGCCGTGGAAGGTTTGGGAATTTCCGGAAATAACCGAGACCTGCCCACTGTTTATGGCAAAAATCTAAAGCAATTGGGGTACGCTTCGACCCCAGAAGCGTCGAAAACTTTGTTCGGCACCGGTTTCAATGTGGAAGAATATGACGCCCCCTTGGCGAGCAGTTTGGAAATCATTCACGGAAATGGGTTCGACCAGAACAAAGAAAAAAACACCTCGTTCGGTTATTATATGGGGTTCAACTTTGAAAACAATTTTAGCACCATTCCGGGAGCAAGTTTGAAAAATTTGAACACTCAGGGCGGTTTCAACTCCAACTACCGCGATGTGGAAGAATATTCGTTGACCACCAAAAAATCCTCGTTGATTTCCTTACAATTCGACAAACGGGATAAATTCCGTTTGAAATTCAACAATATTTTCATTCAAACCACTTCGAATTTCACCCGCGAGCAATTTGGGTACAACTCCGAAGCGAACGATGATTTTTTTGCGCGCATCAGCCGTTACCGAGAAACCATTATCAACCAAACACAGTTGTTGGGCGATTGGAACTTGGCGGAAAACAACCGTCACCAAGTGGAATTTGGCACTTCGTACGGATTTGGTTTTTACAACGAACCCGACCGAAAGTTGTTGTACTCGGAAGGGAAAGGCCCCAATTCGGCTTTGTTTATCTCCAACTCCAGCGAGCCCAACCGCTATTATGCCGATTTGGACATTCGCAACCTCAACGGATTTTTGGAATACAACCTTGGTTTGGGAGCTGCCAATGGTTTCAACGAAGATGAATTTTCACATAATTTGACCCTTGGTGCGGACGCGAACCATTTGAAGTACGACTATTTCAACCGCGTGGTGCGGTTGAATGTGGATCCGACCGCTTTTCCTTCCGGGGCAGCAACCATAAAGGACATTCCTTTGAACACCAACAACCCGGATGAATACATTTACCAAGGTTTCGACCAAGGTTGGCTGAATTATGAAGACGGCAGCGACGCCA
>DASSWG010000144.1:0-15589 GCA_035705295.1 Flavobacteriaceae bacterium | reverse complement strand
GGATCGATGTTCGAATGCGCTTGATCGACATAGGCGATTTTTGCAGTTTCGCCCACAAGGAATTCCCCGGCATCGGGTTGAATTTCGTCCATGATCATTTTGAAAATCGTGGTTTTCCCGGCGCCGTTCGGCCCGATAATTCCTACAATTCCCGCTTGCGGCAATTTGAAATTCAAATCTTCGTACAGCAACTTGTCGCCAAAGGCTTTTTTCACGCCTTTTGCTTCGATTACGTTGGTTCCCAACCGCGGACCGTTCGGGATGTAGATTTCCAATTTTTCGTCGAGTTGCTTTTGGTCTTGGCTCAACAATTTGTCGTAGTTGTTCAAACGGGCTTTTTGTTTGGTTTGCCTTCCTTTGGGCGACATTCTGGACCATTCCAACTCGCGTTCCAAAGTTTTTTGACGTTTTCCCGCTTGTTTTTGCTCTTGGGCCAATCGTTTTGATTTCTGTTCCAACCAAGAAGAATAATTTCCTTTCCATGGAATTCCTTCCCCGCGATCCAATTCCAGAATCCAACCGGCAACATTGTCCAAGAAATACCGGTCGTGCGTAACGGCGATCACCGTGCCTTTGTATTGCTGCAAATGATGTTCCAGCCAATGCACGGATTCTGCGTCCAAATGGTTGGTGGGTTCGTCCAACAACAAAACGTCGGGTTCTTGCAACAAGAGTCGGCAAAGTGCCACACGACGACGTTCTCCACCGGAAAGTACGCCGATTTTTTTATCGGCTTCCGGAGTGCGCAACGCATCCATCGCAATTTCGAGTTTGGTGTCCAGTTCCCAAGCGTTGCTGGCGTCGATTTTGTCCTGCAATTCCGCTTGGCGGTTCATCAGTTTGTCCATTTTTTCAGGATCGGAATAATTTTCCTCCAACCCGAACAAATCGTTGATTTTGTTGTATTCATCCAAAATGGCAACCGTTTCGGCGGCACCTTCTTTTACCACTTCCAACACGGTTTTTTCTTCGTCGAGTTTCGGTTCTTGTTCCAAATAACCAACGGAATATCCGGGAGAAAAAACCACATCGCCTTGGTAGTTTTTTTCTTCCCCGGCGATGATCCGCAACAAGGTGGATTTCCCCGAACCGTTCAATCCGAGGATTCCAATTTTGGCTCCGTAAAAGAAACTGAGGTAAATATTTTTTAAAACCGGTGTGTTTGCTCCTTGGTAGGTTTTTGTGACCCCCGACATGGAGAAAATTACTTTTTTATCGTCTGCCATTGTATTAGTTATGAGTTAGGTGTTGCGGGTTGTATGTTTAATAAACGTAAAATCATCGCCAATTGCCCAGTGTGATAGGCGTTGTGTTCCAATACCAACAAAATTTCCCGATGTAATGTTTGTCCGTTCCCGTTTTTTATGGGCTTTGATAATTCGTTGTTTTCATTTTGAACCAGATCAATTAATTCTTGCCGAGTTACAACATAATCCGAAATCAATTGCTGCCATTCTTTTTCATTTTTTGGTGCTTGATTTTCCGGCCAATAATCGTCCGGCCACTGGGGGGTCTTATATTCATCGGAAACAATGAAGTCCAGAATATCTTTTTGTGCGAATGCAATATGGTAAAACAATTCATAGAAAGAATACGGCAAACCATTGGGTCGAATTCCCAGTTTTTCAAATGGAATTTCTTTCAAAAAATGATCGATTGGTTGAAACGCCTCCCCTCCTTTTAAATGTTTTGCAAGTTGTTCTTTCATGTTGTTGAAAATTGGTTTGTAAATTCCCGCAACTGTTTACTGCCCACTGAATACTGAACACTTGGTATCAAACCCTTCCTTTCAAATTATGGAACACCCAGGCATTCGCAAAAAAACCAATGCCAACAGCGGCAAAACCCCAACCTGCAACATCGTAATACCTAAAAGCGCCCAATGCAATAAGGCCAATTCCCATCACAATCATAATAAAAGTGGCCCAAGAAAAGACCGTATTTTTGTTCATTCCCATTTTTAGCTGTTTTATTTGTTCGGTACAATAATTGGATCTTCATTTCTGAAAACCGCCACAAAGTTATAAAATCCCTTGGTGGTTTCTTTGAAATTTTTCCCAATTGATGAACGAGCGTCAATCGCGGTTAAAATCCATTTCGCAAAATCACTTTCCCTCAAAACGTGTAGCTTTGTAAAAAAGTTTCCCGCGTGAAAATGTTCAGACACCAACATCCCTATCCACCGTTCATTCCCGAAAATGCCACCAAACTTATCGTGGGCACATTGCCCCCACCAAGATTCAGCCAGGGAAAACGGAAAGAAGGCGATGTCGATTTTTGTTACGGAAGCCGCGATGGACAACTGTGGAAAATTTTGGAACGGGTGTACGGGGTAAATTTGATTTTTGATGATTGTGAAGAAGCGGTACAACAACGCAAAAGTTTTTTGATCGAAAATAAATTGGGAATTTGTGACATGGTGGAAGCTTGCGAACGCGAAAAAATAGATGCTTCCGATTTGGGCATGAAAAATGTGGAATTGCGGAACATGACCAAAATCCTAAAAAAACACCCCTCGGTGAAATATCTATTTTTTACGGGCGGAAACAGTAAAAACGGCCCGGAATATTTTTTTAGGAGACACATCAAAAACACTGCGGTGAATTTGAAAGTGGTGAGCAACGACATACCTCGAATCCATCAATTTGTTTTGGATGGCCGGCTGATCAACACGGTTTCGTTAACCGCACCGTCAGGTTCGGCCAATCGGGCGGTTGGCGGAATGGAGTTTTACAAAACCATGAAGAAAAAACATCCGGATTTCACCACACTCGATTTTCGGGTTTGGCAATACAAAAAATTCTTTTTGGAACCTTGGAAAAATTATAATTCCGAACCTACAGGAGGCTATAGGTTTTACTGAAAAGCGATGTTGTCATAAACGGTTTTTTGTAAAAAAAATTTGAACAAGATTAAACATGGTAAAAAAAATAATTCTGTAACGTTTTACTATCTTTGCTTACCAATTAAAAAAACCATTAACCAAAAATCAATTATTATGGAAAAATCATTCAAATCCTCCGCAGCGAATTACGGATTGATCCTTGGCCTCATTCTCGCCTTGATCACCGTTTTTGCGTATGTTTTTATGCTTGAACTGTACACAAAATTATGGTTCGGGGTTTTACTTTTGGCTGTCATTGTCATCACGGGAACCCTTGCCGCCATAAAAGCGAGAAAACTATTGGGAGGCTATATAAGTTTTAAGAATGCGTTCACGGCCTATTTTATTGCCATTTTGATCGGTACGCTGATAAGTACATTTGCCAATATCGTTATCTTTAATTTTGTGGATCCGGGAGCAGCAGAAACTTTGAAAGAAATGACCATGGAAACAACACGACAATCCATGGAAAACTGGAACGTGCCCCAAGAACAAATTGAGAAAAGCATGGAAGAAATGGCGAAAACCAATTCCTATGCTATTGGCACACAACTTCAAAGTACGGCTTTTATCTTGGTTTTTGAATGCTTGATCGGCCTCATCGTGGCGTTGGTAGTCAGAAAAAAAGACCCGAACGCTGTTGCATAAAATTCAAAAATGAACCTATCCATCGTCATTCCACTTCTCAACGAAGAAGAATCCTTGAACGAACTCTATAATTGGATTGTAAAAACCTTGCAATCCAATTCTTTTTCGTACGAGCTTATTTTTATAGACGATGGTAGTACCGATGGTTCGTGGAAGAAAATCCAAACCTTGAGCCAAAAAGATGCGAACGTAAAAGGAATTCGTTTCAACCGGAATTACGGAAAATCACAGGCTTTGCACGCTGGGTTCCAAATTGCGCAAGGCGAAGTCGTCATCACTATGGACGCCGATTTGCAGGACAACCCGGAAGAAATCCCCGAATTGTACCGCTTGATCAATTCCGAAAATTACGACTTGGTTTCGGGCTGGAAAAAAAAGCGTTACGATTCCGTACTTACCAAAAACATCCCCTCAAAATTATTCAATGCCGCCGCGCGAAAAACTTCCGGTTTAAAACTGCACGATTTCAACTGCGGATTGAAAGCTTTTCGCAATGATGTGGTAAAAAACATCTACGTTTATGGCGAAATGCACCGCTACATTCCCGTTTTGGTAAAAAATGCGGGCTACACAAAAATTCGCGAAAAAGTGGTTCAGCACCAAGCCCGAAAATACGGCAAAACCAAATTCGGCACCGATCGCTTCATCAAAGGTTTTTTGGATTTGATCACGCTTTGGTTTTTGTCAAAATTCGGCAAACGGCCGATGCATTTGTTCGGTGCTTGGGGAATTTTTATGTTTTTTGTGGGGTTTTTGCTCACCATTTGGATCGGAGCCTCCAAGCTCTACAAACTCTGGAACCACATCCCCGATATTTTGATCACCCAAAACCCGTGGTTCTACATCGCTTTGATCACCATGGTCATCGGGACCCAACTTTTTATGGCTGGGTTCATCGGTGAACTGATTCTACGCCGAAAGGACAAAGAGCGGTACCAAATTAAGGAAACGATCAATCAATAAGGTTTAAAGTTTCAAATTCAAAATTTCAGGTTCAATATTGTCCCATTCATAACTCATAACTTCGCACTCATAACTTATCCGTACTTTTGTACTCAATTTTTTACAATGAATTTGCAATGAATGAAATTTTAGCAAAAGCAAAACAATGGCTTTCGCCTGTTTTTGATGAAAAAACACATACAAAAATCCAAAAGCTGATCAATGACGATCCTCAAGAATTGGAAGATTGTTTCTACAAAAATTTAGCTTTCGGAACCGGTGGAATGCGCGGAATTATGGGCGTTGGCACCAACCGCATCAACAAATATACCTTGGGAAAAAAAACACAGGGAATTTCGAATTATTTAAAAAACAGTTTCCCTGCGGAAAAATTAAAAGTTGCGATTGCCTACGATTGCCGCCACAACAGCAAAGAATTGGCACAAATTGTAGCGAATGTTTTTTCAGCAAACAACATCAAAGTTTTTCTTTTTTCGGACCTTCGTCCAACGCCCGAACTTTCTTTCGCCGTGAAACACCTCAATTGCCACTGCGGAATTGTGCTCACCGCCAGCCACAATCCTCCGGAATATAACGGTTACAAAGTCTATTGGCAAGACGGCGGACAATTGGTGCCGCCACAAGACGCAGCGATTATCGCGGAAATTGAAAAACTGGATTTTTCGGAAATTAATTTTAAAGCGAGCGAACAATTAATTCAAATTATCGACAAAGAAATCGATGATGCATTTTTAAATGCTTCGCTGAAAAACGGAAGCTTCGACACTTCGGAAACTGCCAAAGATAATTTAAACATAGTCTTCACTTCCCTACACGGAACTTCGATCACCATGGTTCCCAAAGTGTTGGAAAAAGCAGGCTATTCGCAAGTGCACATTGTCGAAGAACAAGCAGATCCCAACGGGGATTTTCCAACCGTAAAATCGCCTAATCCCGAAGAACCCGAAGCCTTGAAAATGGCACTGGAACTGGCAAAAGAAAAAAATGCGGACATCGTCATCGGAACCGATCCCGATTGCGACCGATTGGGTGTGGCCGTTCGCGATTTGAACAACAAACTGGTTTTGCTGAACGGCAACCAAACCATGATCGTAATGACATGGTTTTTGTTGGAACAATGGAAAAAATCGGGCAAAATAAAAGGAAAGGAATTTGTGGCTTCCACCATCGTTTCCACACCAATGATGCGGGTTTTGGCCGAAAATTACGGCGTAAAATACAAAGAAGGCCTCACCGGTTTCAAATGGATCGCCAAAATGATCGAGGATTTTCCGGAACTCGATTTTATCGGCGGTGGCGAAGAAAGTTACGGATTTATGGTCGGCGATTTTGTACGCGACAAAGACGCGGTGACCGCTACTTTACTCATTTGTGAAATCGCCGCGCAATTGAAAGCCGAAGGTTCGTCCGTTTATCGAAAATTATTGGAACTCTATGTCGAACATGGCTTGTACAAAGAAAGTTTGATTTCCATGGTAAAAAAAGGAAAAAACGGCGCACAAGCAATCGAAAACATGATGATCGGGTTGCGCGAAAGTCCCTGGACAGCGATCGATGGGGAAAAAACAGTATTGCTGGAAGATTATCAACATTCCACTTTTCGTTCCCGAGACCTCGGGACTGATTTTGAAGAAGGTGATTTGCTTTTGCCAAAATCAAACGTTTTGATTTACTACACCGAAAACGGCACAAAAATCGCCGCGCGGCCCAGCGGAACCGAACCGAAAATAAAATTTTACATCAGCGTGAATTCCGAATTGGATGCGGTGGAAAACTTCGAAGCAACCGACAAAAAACTCGAAGAAAAAATAAAGCGAATCAAAAAGGAATTAAATCTATAATCATGGACCCCTTCAGGGTTTCGAACTCTGAAGGGGTTAATCGAAATTTAAAAATGAATTATTTCAAAAAAATAATGCGCTATGCGCTTCCCTATAAAAGGTTTGCGTTTTTAAACATTATCTGCAATATTTTTTACGCTTTGTTCAGCACTTTGGCATTTGTGGCGCTGATACCGGTCATTCAAATTTTGTTCGACAAAGAAAAAAGGGTGACTTCCGCTCCTGTTTGGGACGATTCGCTTTCCCTTTTTGATAGCATTGGCCAAACCAAGGATTATTTGGTGGATTATTTCAATTATCAAATCAGCATCCGCGCTGCGGAAGACGAGCTATCCGTGCTGATGTTCGTTTGTGCCATTGTGGTTATATTGTTTTTCTTGAAAAACCTTTTTGGTTACCTCGCCTCATTTTTCATTACCTATTTGCAAAATGGGCTTTTACGCGATTTGCGGAACGATCTGTACCAAAAAATACTTTCCCTGCCCATTGCATTTTTTTCAGAAAAACGAAAAGGCGATATGATTTCCCGGATCACGGCCGATATCAATGAAGTACAATTTTCATTTTTATCGATCTTGGTTTTATTGGTCCGCGAACCCTTGACCATTATTTTCACGATCATTGCCATGCTGATCATCAGCCCACAACTTACGCTTTTTGTGTTCGTATTTTTGCCAATAGCGGGTTTCATCATTTCTTTTATCGGGAAAAGCCTTCGGAAACAATCGCACCAGGCCCAAGAAGAGAGTAGCTATTTTTTATCGGTAGTGGAAGAAACCCTTTCCAGTTTGAAAATTATTAAAGGTTTCAATGCCGAAGAAAAATTCCAGCGAAATTTCGAAACTTCCACCAATCGGCTCAAAAATATTTTGAACAAACTCATCCACCGTCAAAATTTGGCCGCGCCAACAAGCGAATTTTTGGGAATTTTTGTCATCGTAGTGATTTTATGGTTTGGCGGAAATATGGTATTGGTGGATGGAACCTTGGAAGCGGCCACTTTTATCGCTTTTATGGGATTGGCCTACAATATTTTGACACCAGCAAAACAAATTTCAAAAGCTTCCTACAGCATCAAAAAAGGAAATGCCGCCGCCGAACGGGTTTTGAACGTGCTGCAAACGCCTTCCACAATTGTTGATTCACCAAATGCTATTGAGAAAAAAGAATTTGTTTCCGAAGTGGAAATCGACCGGATTTCTTTTCAATATGAAGAAGAAAAAGTATTGAAAAACTTTTCCATGAAAGTCAAAAAAGGACAAACCGTCGCTTTGGTGGGCCAATCCGGAAGCGGAAAATCCACCATCGCCAATTTGGTGACGCGTTTTTACGACGTGAACGAAGGTGAAATCAAAATTGACGGTGCGAACATCAAAGAAATTACCAAAAAATCACTTCGGAATTTAATGGGATTGGTGACACAAGATTCCATTTTGTTCAACGACACCATAAAAAACAACGTTTCCCTCGGAAAAGAAAATGCCTCCGACGAAGAAATCATCGAGGCTTTGAAAATTGCCAATGCATGGGAATTTGTAAAAGAACTGCCCAAACAACTGGAAACCAATATTGGCGACAGTGGAAACAAATTGAGCGGCGGCCAGAAACAACGTTTGTCCATTGCGCGCGCCGTATTGAAAAACCCGCCGATCATGATTTTGGACGAAGCCACCTCCGCTTTGGACACCGAAAGCGAACGTTTGGTACAAAAGGCCTTGGAAAATATGATGAAAAACCGCACTTCCATCGTGATCGCGCACCGGCTTTCCACCATTCAAAATGCGGACAATATCATTGTGATGCAACGCGGGGAAATCGTGGAACAAGGAAAACACAACGAACTGCTCGCCAAAAACGGAACCTACCAAAAATTGGTGGAAATGCAGTCGTTCGATTAGGCTACGAATTAATGCGAATTTGGACGAATTTTACGCGAATTTTGGGATTTGGCCCTTCGACAAGCTCAGGGTGACGATTTTGGAATTTGGTCCTTCGACAAGCTCAGGATGACAATTTGAGATTTGAGATTTGGAATTTGAAAAAGATTTAGTGCAACAACTCCAATCGGGAAAAAATCCTGATTCGGCTTTCCAACAACTTGTCAATTTGTACAAGGAGCGTTTGTATTGGCACATCCGAAATATGGTGAAAAACCACGACGACGCCGACGATGTGCTGCAAAACACCTTCATCAAAGTATTTCGAAACATCAAAAAATTCAAAGGCGACAGCAAATTGTTCAGTTGGATGTACCGCATCGCCACGAACGAAGCCATTACTTTTCTCAATTCCAAAGCGCGGAAAATGAATATTTCCAACGAGGAATTGCAAGAAAAATTGATCGACAACCTGGAAAGCGATGTTTATTTTGAAGGAGAAAAAATCCAGTTGCAATTACAGAAAGCCATTTCCACGCTTCCGGAAAAGCAGCGACAGGTTTTTAATATGCGCTATTTTCAGGAAATGAAATACCAGGAAATTGCTGAAATATTGGAAGTAACCGAAGGTTCACTAAAATCGAACTACCACCACGCGGCAAAAAAAGTGGAAGCTTTTTTAAAACAAGGTTAAACCTTTTTGAGAAAGAAAAGTCAAATAACCAAATGAAAAAGAAGTATTTAACAAATAAAGAAAAAGGAGGGTTTCAGGTTCCGGAAAATTATTTCGAGGAATTTGGGGTGCGGGTTTTTTCCAAATTGGAAATCAAAAATCAAGAACCCTCCAAGGTTTTTGAGCAAGAACTAATCGCTTCCGGATTTGAAGTTCCGCAAAATTATTTTGAAAATTTTGAGGCAAAACTCCCAAATAACAATTCCAAAGTTATTCCGCTTTTCGACAAAAAGAAATGGGCGTACGCCGCCAGTATTGCCGCAATGTTCCTGCTTGTTTTTAGTATTTTCAATGAAGCTTCGGCGCCCATTGATTTTTCCTCCATTGGGTACAACTCTATTGAAAAGTATATAGAAACCGGGCAAATCGATTTTTCTTCGTCCGAAATGGAAAACTTGCTTTCAGAAGAAGCCAGTTTGTCCGAATTGGAGTTTGACAAGCTGGACGAAGAAGCGCTATTTGATTATTTGATGAACAATTCAACGGAAATATCCCTTATAAACCAATAAAATTATGAAAACAGTTTGCTTATGGACTTTGGCGTTGTTTTTCACGGTTTCCACCACGGCCCAAAATGATGAAAAAAACGAAATTGAAACCTTGAAAATCGCTTTCATCACCGACGCACTTGATTTGGGAACGGCCGAAGCCCAAAAATTTTGGCCGGTTTACAACAAATATGAAGGAAAAGAAGATTTGTTAAGAAACGACCTGCATTGTGGGGTTTATGACAAATTGGACCAATTGGAATCCATGACCGACGCTGAAGCGGAAAAACTATTGGAAAATTATATGGACCTGCGCCACCAAGAACACGAATTGCGACGTGCTTATGTGAACGATTTGAAAAAAGTGATTTCGGCTAGGAAAATTATGATGCTCAAAAAAGCGGAATATGATTTTCACCGAAAATTGCTGAAAAAATACCGCTCTGGGAAAAACGAAAAAAAAGAAAAACCCGGTTCATAATTGTTTTGTAATGTTGGTTTAAAAACGGCTTCGCAGATGAGGCCGTTTTTTTTGTTCTTGAAATTCGGTATCTTTGAGCAAACCCGTGCAAATGAAAAAGAAACTCTTTCGCGCCTTGAACAAATTGAACCAGGTGATCTTACCCAGTTACACCAAAAAAAGGTTGGATTTGTCAAAAGCCAGCAAATTTCAGTTGGCCGTTGTGGGTTGGAAAACATGGGTCACCAAAAACGCGTTGGATCAATAATGCAAAAGTGCTTTTACGGTATGTTCCTTTAATTTTTCACGACCTTTCAGAAAATCAAGTTCCATCAAAAAATTGCACTGCACAATTTTTCCACCGCATTTTTCCACCAGTTTGCAGGCTGCTTCCGCGGTTCCGCCCGTGGCCAGCACATCGTCGTGGACAAGCACTTTTTCATTTTTTTGGATCGCATCTTCATGCATTTCCAACGTATCCATTCCATATTCCAACGCATAGGGCTCTTTGATGGTCATAAAAGGCAATTTTCCTGGTTTGCGGATGGGAACAAACCCTGCGTTCAATTTTTTGGCCAATAACGTTCCGAAGAAAAATCCCCGAGCTTCAATGCCCACCACTTTATCAATTTTTTGGTCTCCCAAAATATTCAACAGTTCTGAAAGCGCAAAATTCATTGCATCCTTGTTTTGCAACATGGGCGTGATGTCCTTAAAAAGAATTCCGGGTTTTGGAAAATCGGGAATGTCACGGATAAACTGTTCGAGTTGAATCATTATGTGAAAGATTACGGAATATTTCAACCGAAAATAGGCAATTTTATATAAATTCCATTCGTTGTGGTGCATTTTAAACATCGAATATTGATTCGAGGTTGGGTGTTAAGCTGATTTTTCATTAACATTTGTTAAGCAATATTAACACAAAATTGGCCACAAAAAGTTAGATAATTATTCATTTCAAAATACATTTGGATAAAATTTTAAAAATAACAATCTTATGAAAAAGTTAATTTTTGCCGGGATCCTGATCGCTGGTTTCTCCTTTGGTGCCAATGCACAACTCATTTCTAAAAACGCCATCGGCCTGCGTTTGGGCGACAGTAATGGTTTTGGTGCGGAAATTTCCTACCAACGTGCCGTTGGTGGCGACAACAACCGTCTGGAGCTCGACTTGGGGATACGCGACGACGAACATTTCAACGCGGTCCAACTGACCGGGATTTATCAATGGGTTTGGAACATTGAAGGTGGTTTCAATTGGTACCTCGGTCCAGGTGTGGGATTGGGTTTTTATAATTTTGATGACGATCATGATTTTCCGGGAAACGATGACGATCCGAGCGAAACCTATGCTTTTGTTGCGGGCGACATCGGTATTGAATACAATTTTGATTTCCCGTTGCTATTGTCATTGGACTTTAGGCCCGAATTTGGTTTTGACGACTACGGAGACGATGTCGATTTTGACATAGGTTTGGGCGTGCGTTATCAATTTTAAACAAAATGGTTTCTGGAAATTTCCCGGAAACCCATAAAAAAGCCCGTGAAAAGAATCTGTTTTCACGGGCTTTTCTTTTTCAAAAATTTCTTTTACTTAACAGGAACCAATGCTTTTTCATATACTTCTTCATACATCGGAACAATGGCTTCAATGGCAAACTTTGCGGCCATTTTTTTTGCATTTTGTTTGAAGGTTTCCAACCGCGTTTCATCGCTCAAAATATGAACGGCTTTTTGGGCCATTGCCTTCACATCGCCAACCTCGCACAAAAATCCGGAAAAACCTTCTTGGTTCACTTCTGGTAAACCTCCTGTATTTGTTGAAATTACCGGGGTTCCATTGGCCATGGCTTCCAAAGCAGCCAATCCAAAACTCTCTTTTTCCGAAGGCAATAAAAACAAATCCGAAAAACAGAGGATTTTGTCCACTTCATGGCTTTGTCCCAAGAAGACAACTTTATCCGAAATGCCCAAAGAAGCTACAAGTTCTTCCGCCATTTGGCGTTCCGGGCCTTCTCCGACCATCATCAATTTCGCTTTTATTTTCTGTTGAACGTGATAAAAAACTTGGATCACATCATCGATGCGTTTCACTTTTCTAAAGTTGCTCACATGCGTAATGATTTTTTCATCTTCTTCCGCCATAATTCCTCTTTGGCAATCGGTGAACTCCTTGCTTATTTTCGAGGAATCTATAAAATTCGGAATGACTTGAATTTCTCTTTTTATGTCGAAAAGCCTTAATGTATCGTCCTTTAAGCTTTGCGAAACCGAAGTGACCACATCGCTGTGATTGATGCTGAACGTCACTGCGGGTTTGTAGAACGGATGATTTCCGACCAAGGTAATATCGGTTCCGTGCAAGGTGGTGACCATCGGAATTTCAATTCCCACTTCGCGCAGCATTTTTTTTGCCATATAACCGGCATACGCATGCGGAATGGCATAATGTACATGCAACAAATCGATGTTGTGCTTTTTCACCATGTTCACCAATTTGCTGGACAAGGCCAATTCATAGGGCTGGTAATGAAACAACGGATATTCGGGCACGTTCACCTCGTGGTAATGGATTTTGCTCGACAAACTGTTCAACCGAACAGGTTGTTTGTAGGTGATGAAATGGATTTCATGGCCGCGTTGGCAAAGCGCCATTCCAAGTTCCGTGGCCACGACCCCACTTCCTCCGAAAGTTGGATAACATACAATTGCTATTTTCATATCAACAATTTCCCGCGAAGGCGGGAATCTTTTTTTACTATTTTAAACCAAAAGAAAATCACTCCTCAAAATTAATCATTTTACCTCACTTCACAAGATCTCCGTCTTTGCGTGAATAATCTATCGCTTCGTAAATCGCCCGCTGTATTTCTGTTCGAATGTCCTCGGTGATCAATTGTTTGTTGGAACGGTGCGGGAATATTCGATTGGAAAGGAACACGTACACAATTTCTTCCACGGGGTCGGCCCAAGTATAGGTTCCCGTAAAACCACTATGTCCGAAGCTTTCCATGGGAACGCAGCCACAAGTTGGTCCGCGGTCTTCCAATTGTGGTTTATCAAAACCCACTCCCCTTCTGACCTCTTCATCACAATAATAACAGGTGTTGAATTTCTCAATGGTTTTCTCTTCGAAATAGCGTTTTCCACCGTAATAACCTCCATTCAAGTACATTTGCATAATTTTTGCCACGTCGTTCGCATTGCTGAACAAACCGGCGTGGCCTCCAATTCCGCCCAACATCGCAGCGCCTTCGTCGTGCACATACCCGCGAACGGTTTGGTTTCTCCATAAAGTATCGATTTCTGAAGGCACAATTTGCAAGGTGTCGAATTTTTGCAATGGCAAATATCCCGTTCGGGTTGCGCCCAAAGATTCATAAAAATGTTCTTGGGTCAAATGATCCAAAGAAGAATTGTAGTGGTTTTCCAAATATTTTTTCATCAAATAATACGGCAGGTCGCTATATACATATTCCTGCTTGCGCAAACGATCGCTATCGACAATTGTTTGGTAAACGGTATCGACCATATCGTTGCGCATATAAAAACTATCGGCAATTTTGATGTTGTATTCGCCCATTGGTTCTGTTCGAAAATATCGCTTCGAGGGCTCTCCGGTTTCTGGGTCCATGGTGCTCAAATAGTACGGAATCCAAGCCTGAAAACGCGCATAATGTGAAAGTGCTTTTTTGAGGGTGATGTTTCTTTTGTTGGTGTGTTTGGTTATGGGAAGAATTTCTTTCAATTTGGTGTTCAAATCGATTACGTTTTGCTCTTCCAGTTCCATAATCAATGGCAATGTCGCCAGAATTTTAGTCAACGAGGCCAAATCATAAATGGAGCGATCGGTGATCGGAATTTCCTTCTCGTAGGTTTGAAACCCAAAACTTTTTTGATAGATGACGGTTCCTTTTCGGGCGACCAAAATTTGTGCGCCGGGCGTCATTTCTTTTTCCAGCGCATAATTCATGATCGAATCTATTTTTCGGAGTTTGTAGGAATTCATTCCCACGCTTTCCGGAATTCCATAAGCCAATCGCTTCAGAGGTTTGGTTTCATAACTGGTCCCTGCCGGAAATTGTTGACCAATGCTCACCGGTAATTTTCCTTTTGCCCCAATGGCGCCGAACAAAATTTGGGCACCAATTTTCTGCGACACCGGGCTGTTTTGGTAACTGATCAGAATTCCGTTGATATTGGTGAACGATGGAACGTCCAACAGCGCGTAAGGACTCGCGAAGACATTTAGCACCGTGATGTTTTTACGGGCTATTTCGTGCAGCCAAACCAATTCTTTGTCAGTGAATTTATACGATTTCCATGGGTTATCGTTCGATTTGTGAAATCCGACGATCACATAATTGTAAGCTTCCAATTTTTCTAAAAGTTGGTCCAAATGCTCCGCTTCCACCCGATCGACATCGGCATATTTGTTCAGTTGATCGAAAAAAGCGGTTCCGTCCGCATCGCCAAAATGCACGTAGGCAATGCTTTTCTTTTCCAGGTTTTTTACGGGCAAAATCGCTTTGTCGTTTTTGATGACCGTGGCGGCGTTTTCCATCAATTTGTGGTACAAGACTTTGTTGTGGATGTTGTTCAAATCTTCGTACAGAAAAGTGGTTTCAATTGGTTGAAAATCATCCAGCCCAACTTTGTATTTCGCATACAGAATTTTTCGAACGGAATGCGCCAAGCGTTTTTCGGTAATAATTCCTTTTTTATAGGCTTCGATAATTTTCTTCGAAGCTTTTGGAACGCTTTCCGAAATTAGCAAAATATCGTTTCCTGCCAAAAAAGCCGCCAAATCGATTTCCCCGGGTTCATCAAAATCGGCCACACCACGCATGTTCAGCGCATCGGTGAAAACCAAGCCATGAAAATCGAGTTTCTTTTTCAACAATTTGGTCACGATTTTTTTAGACAAAGAAGAAGGAATATTGTCCGGTTCCAAGGCCGGAACGTTCAAATGGGCAATCATCACACTGGAAACGCCATTGTTGATCAATTTTTTGAACGGGTACAGTTCCACCGAATCGAGTCGTTTTTTTGAAAAACCGATGGTGGGCAAGGTTTTGTGCGAATCTTGATCGGTATCGCCGTGACCGGGAAAATGTTTTGCGCTCGATAAAATTCCTTGGCTGTGCATTCCTTCCATAAACGCCAGCGCCTTTTGTGTTACATTTTCTTTATCTTCCCCGAAAGAGCGGTTGCCAATGATTGGATTTTCAGGATTTGTGTTGATATCGACCACCGGCGCAAAATTGATATGAACGCCCAAACGCTTGCAATGCTGCCCAATTTGAACCCCAGCTTCTCGCACCAACTCGTTGTTTTTGATGGCGCCCAAAGTCATATTCCACGGAAAAGCAAAAGTGGAATCCAAACGCATCGCCAACCCCCATTCCGCGTCCATGGCGATCAACAACGGGGTTTTCGAAATTTTTTGGTAATAATTGGTCAATTCCGCTTGCCAAACCGGACCGCCATTTGAAAAAATAATTCCGCCAACATGATATTCTTCGATCAATTCGGGAATGGTGTCGAGCACTTTTTCGGGCGCATTGGAAAATAGTTGCACCATAAACAATTGCCCCACTTTTTCTTTCAGCGTCATCTGTCCATAAATGCTATCGACCCATTTTTTTTGCGCTTCGAAATCTTCCGCGAGCAGCGGATTTGCTTGTTGGGC
>DASSWG010000143.1:0-47799 GCA_035705295.1 Flavobacteriaceae bacterium | reverse complement strand
CCGATGAAATTTTTCCTTGGTTGTAAAAATGACAAACCGCGGCGGCCAATCCGTCGGTGGAATCGAGGTTTTTGGGAAGTTCTTTTAGTTTTAAAAGGCTTTGCAACATTTTGGCCACTTGCTCCTTGCTGGCATTTCCGTTTCCGGTGATTGCCATTTTTATTTTTTTTGGCGAATATTCCACGATCGGAATTTCGCGGCTCAATCCCGCTGCCATTGCCACGCCTTGCGCTCGGCCCAACTTCAACATGGATTGTACGTTTTTCCCATAAAACGGTGCTTCAATCGCGATTTCGTCCGGATGAAAATGGTCGATGAGTTCCAAAGTGCGCTCAAAAATCAATTTGAGTTTTAAATAATGATCGTCGTATTTTTTCAGCATCAATTCGTTCAACTGCAAAAATTCCATATTTTTACCGACGATTTTTATCAATCCAAACCCCATAATCGTGGTTCCGGGATCAATTCCCAAAATGATTTTTTCGGTTTTTGCTGGATTTTGCATTGGACGAAATTACGGAAAATAGTTGGCAGAGTTTAGTGTTCGGTTACTGATTAATTTTCAATTGGAATCCATTTCGAATTGTGTGGATTGGTCGCCGCGTCCAACAAATCTATTTGCAACTTTTTAGCGATTTGTTTCCCGGCTTTCATAGTAATTTCAAGGTTTTCGCCTTGGCCCAAATTGAAATGGCGGTTTTTGTTGTACCATAAATTGATTTCAAAAATTCCTTTTCCATTTTTAAAAACAGACACATAACCCAAATTCTGAAAATTCGTCCATTTTCCGACTTCAACCGGCCCCACGCGTTTGATAATTTTGTAGCGTTTGTCCTTCAAATCGAAATAATAATCTTTTTCCAAAGAAAAACGCAAGGCCAAAACAAAAAAAAGACTGGCGGTTTCAAGAATATGCGGGATAAATGTTGTGCAAAATATATAGATGCAAATGCCGACCGCTGTATAGAACAATGCCGCCAAAACTTTTTGCCAAACGGGACGCGGCTTTGTGGAGATCAAAATATCCCGGTCTTTGGCAACATCCTGTGATGTGATGGTGTTTTTCAATATAATTCTGATTTACAAACTATTTTTAAGCAATCTCCAATTGGCCAATATCACTCCGAAACCACTTTGATCGGGACATTAAATTTGGTCGCCACGGGAATCCCTCGCTTGGTGGCGGGATATATTTTCGGCAAACTATCGATGCTTGACCGTAAACGGGTTTCAAGTTCGGGAAGTTGCTGTTGTAAATTTTTCGAGATAACGACGGAGTCGATCTTAGGGGCGCCCGTTGCCGAAACAAGCAAATACAGAGTCACGGTTTCACTTATGGAATCGCCCAGCACAAGGGGTTTTTGGGTCAATTTTGCGTAAATGGCTCTGGTCAGCGTGTTTTCAAAACAACGTTCCATTGCGGGTTTTTCCATCAAATGCCGGCAATTTTCGAACGCCGGGTAAACATCGACCTCGTTCCAACGGAAATGTTCCAGCTTTTGGTGCAAAACCTCTTCGGAGGAAACTTTTTTGGCCTCGAAGTTTTTGCAACCGGCAATGATCAAGAATAAAATTCCAAAGGTAATTTTCCGCATAGGGTAAAAATACGAAAATCGGGGGAAAAGAAGAACGATTGAAGTTGAACGATTTTTGATTTAAAACCCTATTAACTTTCAACCAACAACTATCGAACTATTTATTCAAGGCATTCCGTTTAATGTCATTTTTTTACCGAGCAAAGATGAAAAGCAAAATGAAAGTTTTTAAATACCGAAAATGTAATATTGCAATATTACGTATGATATAATTGAACCAACAAACATTGCTCCTCAATCAAAAAAATACCTTTAAAATTTGTTTGTAAAAATCAACCATCGTAATATTGCAATATAATAATGTATAAAATGGGAATTACCAAAACCGAAATATTTAGCCAACAACAAAACCAAATAGCGACTTTCGCAAAAGCCTTTGCCCATCCTGCTCGTGTGGCGATTTTACAGCATTTGTTCAAAATCAACACCTGCATTTGTGGCGATTTGGTCACGGAAATCGGCTTGGCGCAACCCACCATTTCACAACATTTGAAAGAGTTGAAAAACCTGGGGTTGATTCAAGGAAATGTGGAAGGCACCAGCGTTTGCTATTGCATCGATCCCAAAAAATGGAAGGAAATGAAAAGTGCGATGGCCGGGTTTTTGGACCAAGATTTAAGTGCTTTTGAAGAATGTTGCTGATCCAATTTTTAGTAGGCAGTCTCAGTTGGCAGTAAGCAGTTTTGGGAGATGGTATTCAAATTGAAGAATTTTTTAAAAATCAATCATCGTAAAATTGCAATAAAACCTTAACAAAATGAAAACTTCAGAACACCTTAAAAAAACCGTATGTGAAAAATACGCCCAAATTGCCAATCAGGATAAAGCTTTGAACCAAGCTTCTTGTTGCGGCGCCGGCGATGCCTCGACAGAAGTTTACAACATTATGACCGATGATTATTCGTCGATCGATGGCTATGAAAAAGAAGCCGACCTCGGCCTGGGCTGTGGTCTTCCCACGCAATTCGCAAAAATACAAAAAGGTGATACGGTAATCGATTTAGGCTCCGGTGCGGGCAATGATTGTTTTGTGGCTCGAAAAGAAACGGGCGAAACAGGGAAAGTGATCGGTATTGATTTTACCCCCGAAATGATCGAAAAAGCACGAAGAAATGCTGAAAAACTTGGGTTCAACAATGTGGAGTTCCGTTTTGGCGATATTGAAAAAATGCCCCTTTCCGACAAGCTTGCCGACGTCATTGTGAGCAATTGCGTTTTGAACTTGGTACCGGACAAGGAAAAAGTGTTCAGTGAAATTCTTAGGGTTTTGAAACCCGGCGGCCATTTCAGCATTTCCGATATTGTGTTGGTGGGCGAGCTCCCCAAAGCTTTGCGGGAAGATGCCGAAATGTATGCCGGTTGTGTTTCAGGGGCCGTTCAAAAAGGCGAATATTTAGGGTTTGTGAACGACCTGGGTTTTGAAAATATTTCGATTCAAAAGGAAAAACCCATCGTTCTGCCCGACGATATTTTAAGCAAATACCTTTCTTCCGAAGAAATTACCGCTTTCAAAAAAGGGGAAACCGGAATTTTCAGCATCACGGTGTTCGCGCAAAAACCGGGAGAAAAACAAGAAAAACCCATCTCTTCTGCAGATAGGTCCGAAACCAAAGTCACCGAAATTTCGAACAATGCCTGTGCACCAGGTTCGGGGTGTTGTTGAATCATTAAAACAAATAAAATGACCCAGAAAAAGGTGGAGGTTTTTCCGAAAATCGAAACGCTGATCCAATCTTTGGACTCCACAAAAATTTCGGATTCCCGAAAAGAAAAGCTGCGGCCGCTAATTGAATTTGTACAGGATAAAGCCAACTGTGAACACACAATTCGGCTCAACTTCATCTGCACGCACAATTCACGCAGGAGTTTTATGGCGCAGGTTTGGGCGCAAAGCCTAGCAGCTTATTTCAACCTCAAAAATGTTTTTTGTTACTCCGGCGGAACGGAAACCACGGCTTTGTTCCCAAAAGTAGCGGAAACCTTGAAAAATTCGGGTTTTCAACTAAAAACCATTTCCGAAGGGAAAAACCCGGTTTACAGTATCAAATTTTCGGAAAACGAACACCCGGTCATTGGGGTTTCAAAAAAACACGATGACGATTTTAATCCAAAATCGGAATTTGCGGCCATTATGACCTGTTCGCAAGCCGATGCCGCTTGTCCGTTTATTGCAGGCGCGGAAAAACGGATTTCATTGCCGTTTGAAGACCCGAAAAAATTCGACGACAGCCCGCAAGAAACAGAAAAATATCAAGAACGAAACTTGCAAATCGCGGTGGAACTTTTTTATGTGTTCTCTAAAATTCAAGCAAACCAATGAAAAAAAGACTGGGTTTCCTCGACCGCTTTCTCACTTTATGGATTTTTGCCGCAATGCTTTTTGGGGTCGGAATCGGCTATTTTTTCCCGCATTTTCCGAAAATCGTGGATACGTTCAGTAGCGGGACCACCAACATTCCCATCGCCATCGGTTTGATCGCGATGATGTACCCGCCTTTGGCAAAAGTGAATTACGCCTTGCTGCCCAAAGTGTTCAGGAACGTGAAAATCCTTTCTATTTCCTTGCTTTTGAATTGGATCATCGGTCCGATTTTGATGTTTGTGCTGGCGATGCTCTTTTTACAGGACCACCCGGAATATATGGTCGGGCTCATTTTGATCGGGTTGGCGCGTTGCATTGCGATGGTATTGGTATGGAACGATTTGGCAGAAGGAAGCAGCGAATACGGCGCTGGATTGGTGGCGTTGAACAGCATTTTTCAAGTGTTTGCCTATAGTTTTTACGCGTGGTTGTTCATCACCAAATTGCCGCCACTTTTTGGTTTTGAAGGTGCCATCATCGATATTTCCATTGCAACCATTGCTGAAAGTGTCGCGATTTATTTGGGGATTCCTTTTTTGCTGGGGATTTTGAGCCGGTTGATTTTGGTAAAGCTGAAAGGCGAACAATGGTATACCTCAACATTTATTCCCGCCATTTCGCCCATCACTTTGATCGCGCTGTTGTTCACCATCGTGGTGATGTTTTCGCTGAAAGGGGAGTTGATTGTGGAAATCCCAATGGACGTGGTGCTGATCGCCATTCCGCTATTGATTTATTTTGCGCTGATGTTTTTGATCGGTTTTTTTGTGAGCAAAGCCTTGGGCGCCGATTACAAAAAGAACGCGGCTATTTCGTTTACCGCTTCGGGCAATAATTTTGAATTGGCCATTGCGGTGGCAATTGCCGTTTTTGGGCTGAATTCCGGCCAAGCTTTTGCGGGAGTGATTGGGCCCTTGGTGGAAGTTCCGGCTCTCATTTTGCTGGTTCGCGTGGCGTTTTGGTTGCGCAAAAAATATTATTGATCTTTTTTTAAAATCAATTCTTTGTTTTTATTTTTCCCATAAACTTTTCTTTCTTCAACGCGTTGATCCGATATTCCGCAACCGCCAAAAATGGTTTTGCATTGGGGAAATCCTTGAATTTTCGGACGAAGATTTTGTAATAGTTCAACCGGGTTTGCAGGTCTTTGTAATACTGGTCCGCCGCCACGGCCAAGTCGAATTGTGCGTGCAAGTTGTACTCGTTTTCTTCCAAAGCAAGTTGGTAATAATCGATCGATTTGCCGAAATTTTTCTGCAATTTATAGGTCGTTCCCAAAGCGTGGTACATTCCGCTCAGGCCCAGTTTTTTCAAAAAAAGTGCTTTTTTTAATCGAGCTTCGGCTTTTTCGGTTTCGCCGAGCAAATTGTGAATTTTTCCCGAAAAATAATATGCGTTCACGTGTTGGGGGTCCAAATCAATAACGGCTTGGTAGTGTTCCAAAGCTTTTTTTAGTTCCCCGAGGTGATAATAGGTTAAGCCCAATTTTTCGTGCACAAATTCCGAATGTTCCCCCAAGGAAAGCAAGCGTTCAAAACGTTCCGCAGCAAGTCGATAATCTCGTGTCGTCATTGCGTTTTGTCCCAATAAACCAATGATTTCCGCATTTTCGGGATAGCTTTCCAAGGCTTTTTTTCCCAGGAATTCAACTTTTTCATATTCTTCTTGTCGAAAATGATCCACCGCCAATTTGTAAATGGCTTTTTGGTGCGAAGGATTCAACGAAAACGTTTTTCGAAATGCTTCGATGGCGATGGTGTCGTTCAATTGCTCTTTGGCCAATCCGAGTTGGTACTGAAAATCAGGATTCTTCGGAAAATGGGTTGCCAACTGCTGAAAAACACTGTCCGCTTTTTTGTATTTTCCGGTTCGGTAAAGCAATTTCCCGTATTCTGAAACCGTTGTGGGAAGGTTTTTGGTTTCGGCCAATGCCAATTTATAATGTTCCAGCGCTTTTCCATAATTCCCCTGCGCGCGATAAGCTTGCGCCATTTTATGGTGGATTTTCGTTGTTTTCGGATTGATTTTTCTATAGGTCGAAACCGCTTCCGAATATTTCCCCACGGCAAAAAGACTATCGGCAACGTGAAAAACCGGAGTTTGCGCCCCGGTTTTTGAAAAAATAAGTAGTAATATGAAAGCAAATAGGTTTTTCAAACTTTCGTTTTTTTTACCGCAAAGCGCGAAATTTTCTTTGTGCCCTTTGCGCTCTTTCTTGGCGAACTCTGCGGTTAAGCCTTTTTATTTTATTGCACCTGAAAAATAATCGGCAAAGAATACAACACGCTTACTTGTTTTCCACCCTGCCTTCCCGGGGTCATTTTTGGCAATAAACTGACTACGCGGATTGCTTCTTCTTTTAGTTCCGGATGCGGTGCGCGCGCTTTCACCTCGACCACTTCGCCATTTTCATTTATTTTGAACAACACCTGAATACGGTTGGTTCCGTTCAATCCGAGTTTTTTTGCAAGTCCGGTGTCGAAATTGGCATTGACGAATTCCCTTATTTTTTTCGACATACATTCTTTTTGTGCTTGATTATCAGCCAAATTTTCACAACCGGGAAAAATGGGAACCTGATCCACTACGGAAAAAGGAACTTGAGAAACATCATCCATTTCGGTCTCAGTAATTTGTATCGTTCCTTCCGCTACCGTTCCTTCTTTTGCAATACTGGTAAATTTTTGATATTCCTCAAATGTCCAATCAAAAGATGCATCTTTTGATTTCATGTATTTTTTAAATTCCAAATAATCCTGATAAGCTTCTGTTGGTGGCCCCGGTGGCGGCGGAGGTGGAGGAAGCATTTCTTGCGTTTCATTGACAGTTTTGTCTTCCGAACAAGCCACATAGGTCAGCATCGTAAATATCAGTGGCAGCACCAATAAATACTTAAGTTTCGCGTTTCGGTTCGATTTTGGTTTTTGTAACATCATAATTCGTTTTTTGATTAATGATTCCTTGAAAAATTGATTGGTAAAAGAAATTTGCCGCGTACCAAAAGTGGCGTTCAGCAAATCTTGGAAATAAGTGGTTTTTTCGGAATGTTTGGTCACCGCTTCGTCGGCGATGTATTCGTGCAAGGTGGAAAGCTGCGACTGGTAGCGGTAAACAAACGGATCGAACCAAAGCACAATCCGTAAAAATTCAAACAGCAACAAATCCCAACTGTGTTTTTGCTCCACATGTGCCAGTTCGTGCACCAAAATTTGTGAAGTTTCGGCTTCGGATAAATTTTCGCCCAAGAAAATGGTGTTGAAAAAAGTGCAGGCGATCCGGCTGTTTGGAATTCGAACAATAGTGAGTTTTCCATGTTTTTCCGGTTTCCCTGAATTTTTTAGTTGTTGCAACTGCACATATTTTCGGAGGAACAAAGCGAAACTGACGACCGCACCCAGCAAATAGCCGATGAGCAGCCACCCCTCGACTGCGCTCGGGATGACACCAAACAGACCAAGCCCACCTGTCAGGTCGAGCGCAGTCGAAAGATTGCTTGATGAACTATTTTCCGAAATAATCAAGGTTGGAAGTTGCACAATTCCTTCCATCGGAACCACATTTTGTAAAATTTCAAATTCCAACAACGGAATGATTGCTGCAAAAAAAGGCGTTGCCAACAAATAAATTCGGTTTAGGGAAAAGAAGGTTTCCTTTTTCAAGAAAAGTTCATACACCCCCAAAAACAGGGCTTGAAAGATTAGGAGTTGGATGAGGTAAGCTGTCATTTTTATATTTTTTATGTCAGGTCGAGCGCAGTCGAGACCCTCCTCGACTGCGCTCAGAGTGACATTTTACGATTCTTTTTTATCGATTTCCTTCAGAATTTCTTCCAATTCTTGTACGCTCAGTTCGTTTTTCTTTACAAAAAAAGAGAGCATGCTTTTTATGGAACCATTGAAATAATTGTTCATCAACTTGTTCATCGTGGCTTTGGTGTAGGTTTCTTTTTCCACCAACGGGAAATAAATATGCCCGCGCCCCATTTTTTTATAATCCACAAAACCTTTGGTTTCCAAAATGCGGACAATCGTGGAAACCGTGTTGTAAGCCGGTTTCGGCGACGGCATTTTGTCGATGATTTGCGCCACGTTGGCTTCTTCCAATTGCCATAGCCATTGCATGATTTCTTCTTCGGCTTTCGTCAATTCCTGCGAAGGCAGGAATCTTGTATTTTTATTTCCTAAGTTGCTCTCCATTTAATTTTGTTTTTAACTCTTCCATAAAACAAATATAAACTACTTATTTAGTTTAAACTAATTTTTTAGTTAAAAAATATTGTTTCAAGATTTATTCCTACCTTGGCGTACTGAAGAATTTGCGTTTTTTTTTGCCAGCTACGAATAACTCAGTAACCAATAACCTGCCTGCCGGACAGGCAGGCTCAATAATTATTTAATGGAAATCGTCCTTCTTTTGCTCGGAATGATCCTTTGTGTCGTTGGAATAATGGGCAGTTTTTTGCCCGTTTTGCCTGGCTTGCCCATCAGTTGGTTGGGTTTGTTGCTGTTTCATTTTATTCCCGGAATTGAAATGGATTATTGGTTTTTGGGAATTACTTTGGTGGTGACCATTGTACTTTTTGTATTGGATTACGTCATTCCGGCCGAAGGCACCAAACGCTTTGGCGGTAGTAAAGCCGGGGCAATCGGCACGACTGTAGGCTTAATTGTGGGCCTGTTTTTTCCGTTCGGAATATTGATCGGCCCATTTTTGGGCGCGTTGGTGGGCGAATTGATTTTTAACAAAACCAATTCCAAAACCGCTTTGAAAGCCGCTTTTGGTTCGTTCATCGGGTTTTTGGCCGGGACTTTCATCAATTTTATGGCGGCGATCGTGTTTTTGGGCCTATACATATATAAGGTATGGGAAAACCAAGTGATCATATTCTGAGCAACTTTTTTCCTTGGGGAAAATAAACTCCCCAACAAATTCAGAAAAAGTTTTAAAAAACAAAAGCAGCTCCGTTAGAAGCTGCTTTGCAGGTTTAGTTGACAAATAAAATTTGGGGCAGCGTTGGCTAAAACGCTATAAAAACACTCGCTGTTGGGGGAATTGAAAATTTAGAGGTTAACTATTTTCAAAACTTGTTTGTCATTTGGGGAGTTATATAGGCAGCGAACCTATATTTTCCGATGCTAAAATATAAGTAGGGAACCGCTTCTCCATAAAAATATGTATATTTGACTAATTTTATACAAATTGTTAAATATATAACAATATGAAAACTGTCGCCCAATGTGTGGAAGAGGTATTGGCAAATCAATCTTTTTTGGAAGAAGTGCTTTCGCGGGAAATTATCAATTATAGTGCGTTGGCAAAAGATCTGCGCCCCACCATTTCACAAATGTTGCGGAAAGAAGTGCAAACCGGAGCGGTTATGATGGCTTTGCGCAGGTACCGTGTCCCTTCCGGGGTTTCCAGTTCTCCAAAATTGAAAGAAACTTTAAACCGTTTGGGCGACATCACGGTGAAGTCCAATGTTTGTGCGTTCACCTTTAAAAATTCGATGACCTTGATTCAGAGCAATTCCGGATTATTGGAAAAAATAGGGGATATCAACCAACTGTTCTATGCTTTTTCATGTGGAACCACCGAAAGTAATTTGATGATTTCAGGTTCGGAAAAAGCCTTGGTGGAAACAAGTTTCAAAAAAGAAAACCTTACCCACTTTCGTGATAACCTATCGGCAGTGAGCTTAAAATTGCCCCAGGACAATTACAAAATCACCGGATTGTACTATCAGATTTTTAAAAATTTGGCCTGGAACGGAATCGCGGTCTATGACGTGGTTTCCACCACCAATGAGTTTATCGCCTTGATAAACGACGATGTGGTGGACAAGGCTTTTTCGGTGATCAAAAATTTGAAAAAATAAGGTGTTTTAAGGGCAATTTTGTACTACCAATTCGAACAAATTTTTGCAACTTGCACCTATGAAAAAAACCATTTCCGAAATAGCATCCATTCTTCAACAAGCCGAAAAATCCAACATTTCCTGTCCGCCGATCCGCCGGTTTTTTGAAGGGAAAGATTTGGAAAAAGCCTATCGGGTACAAGAATTTATTCGGAAGGAAAAACTGGCGGACGGACAAAAAATCGTTGGCAAAAAAATTGGGCTCACCTCCAAAAAAGTTCAAGAGCAATTAGGTGTGAACGAACCTGATTTTGGGGTTTTGTTACATGAAATGCAAATTTCAAACAACGGAAAAATTCCCTTTTCCGATTTGATGCAGCCCAAAGCCGAAGCCGAAATTGCGTTTGTATTGAAAAAAGATTTGACCCAAAAAAATATTTCGATCGAAGAAATGAAAAATGCGATCGATTATGCCGTCGCGGCCATTGAAATTGTGGGCAGCCGCATTGAAAACTGGGACATCCAGATTACCGATACCATTGCCGATAACGCTTCTGCCAGTCATTTTGTGTTGGGCGAAAAACAAGTCCCTTTGGAAAATTTGGATTTGGAAAACTGCCAAATGCAGATGCACATCAACGGCGAAAAAGTTTCCGAAGGAACTGGAAAAGCTTGCTTGGGAAACCCTTTGCACGCGGCGGTTTGGCTCGCGGATAAAATGGTGGAAATGGGAAATCCGCTCAAAAAAGGGGAAATCATTTTGTCCGGCGCCTTGGGTCCGATGGCGAATTTAAAATCGGGCGATCAAGTGGAAGCCGAAATCGACGGCTTGGGAAAGGTTTTGTTTGAAGTGGTTTAGGAAGTAGGTGGCCTCGAAGTCTCGGGGGCTGGCTGCAGTTTTTACTGAGGGAAATTGATAGACATGGACTGAAATATTCGATTGAGTTCAATCAAAATAGTTTATTTTTCACTTCGCTAAACTAAAAGTCAACTGAACACTTATTTACTGATCACTTTAATTGTCTTCTTCACTTCTTCCGCAATTTTTCGCGCTTCGTCCAGCTCTTTGTTCGCAATAGTTACGTGACCCATTTTTCGAAAAGGGCGGGTTTGTTTTTTCCCGTAAATATGGGGCGTGACGCCGTGCATTTGCAGGATTTTTTCGATGTTTTCATACTTCACATCGCCATCGTGGTTCTCGCTGCCCACCAAATTCACCATTACCGCGCCTACTTTGCTTTCCGTGTTTCCCAGCGGTAAATTCAAAATCGCACGGATATGTTGTTCAAATTGGTTGGTGAAACTTCCTTCGATGCTGTAATGTCCGCTATTGTGCGGCCGTGGAGCCACTTCATTCACCAAAATTTCGTCAGCTTCGGTTTGGAACAATTCTACCGCCAACAAACCAACATGTTGAAAAGCTTCGGAAACTTTTGTTGCAACATTTCGTGCTTTTTCGGCCACGGTATCTTCAATTCGTGCGGGACAAATTACATATTCCACTTGGTTGGCTTCGGGGTGAAACTCCATTTCCACCACCGGATAGGTTTTGGTTTCGCCCGAAACATTTCGCGCCACGATCACCGCCAATTCATTTTTGAAAGGGATCATTTCTTCGGCAATACAAGAAACGTCGGGCAAAGGAATTACATCTTCATCGTCGCGGATCACACTCACGCCTTTTCCATCATAGCCACCGGTCGCGCTTTTCCATACAAAAGGAAAAGTCAGTTTTTTATGCACCAATTCTTCCGTTAACTCAGCTTTGTTGTTGAAAATTTTGAATTTTGCCGTGGGGATATTATTATCGGAATAAAATTGTTTTTGAACGGATTTATCCTGAATTTTTCGCAAGGTATCGGAAGACGGAAATACTTTTTTTCCTTCTTTTTCCAATTGTTCCAAAGCTTCGACGTTCACGGTTTCGATTTCAAAAGTCAGCACATCCGTTTTTCTGCCGAAATTGAGCACGGTTTCGTAATCCATTAAGCTTCCTTGCTCAAAATAATTACAGGCAATTTTGCAGGGTGCTTCCCCGCTCGGGTCCAAAACAGAAGTTTGAATATCGAATTTGCGCGTTTCGTACAGCATCATTTTACCGAGTTGGCCGCCGCCCAAAATTCCCAATTTAAAATCGGATGAAAAATAATCTTGCATAAAAAATAGGTCGATTTTCCACAAAAATAATCGTTTTCATACGAATTAACGGAAAAAATGAAGTGTTTAATTTGTAGGCTTTCCATTTCCCGCGATAAGGCAAGCATTATCTTTTTTGTAATCGCTATCTTTGCGGAATTGTTGAAGATCCCCAAAAACTGAAGTTCAATTAAAAGATTCCCGCTTTTGCGGGAAATAGTATGACAAATATCGTATTGTTTGGCCCTCCGGGAGCAGGAAAAGGCACCCAAGCAGAAATTCTGAAAGAAAAGTACAACTTGGTGCACATTTCCACCGGCGATGTGTTTCGCTACAACATCAAAAACAAAACCGAGTTGGGCAATTTGGCGAAAAGTTATATGGACAAAGGCCATTTGGTGCCCGACGAAGTGACCATTGATATGTTGAAAGCAGAAGTGGGAAAAAACCTGGATTCCAACGGATTTATTTTTGATGGTTTTCCCCGAACGGAAGCCCAAGCAAATGCTTTGGCGAATTTGATGCAAGAAGAAAATACCGAAATCGACGCAATGATCGCTTTGGAAGTGGACGATGAGGTTTTGGCAAAACGTTTGCTGGAACGCGGAAAAACTTCGGGAAGAGCGGATGATGCGAACGAAAAAGTCATTCGCGAACGCATTGCGGAATATTATCGAAAAACGGATATTTTGAAGCAACATTATCAAAAAGAAAATAAATATTTTGGGGTGAATGGTGTCGGAAGTATCGAAGAAATTACCGAACGTTTGAGCAAAGTGATCGATTCGTTGGGGAATGGATAATCGGGGAACGGTTAATTGGGGAATCGAATAATTGATTGAATACTATTAATTTAAGAGTGGCTATAAAAACCTTTTTTTCACAGATCACCGATCACCCGCAATTAACGCTTAACAAATAACACTTAACGTTTACCAAAATGACCGAAGGAAATTTTGTCGATTACGTAAAAATCCACGTGAATTCTGGAAACGGTGGTGCCGGTTCCAAGCATTTGCGGCGCGAAAAGTACATCACCAAAGGCGGCCCGGATGGTGGCGATGGCGGTCGGGGTGGCCATATTATTCTTCGGGGCGACAAAAATATGTGGACCTTGTTCCACTTAAAATTCAAGCGCCATTTTCGTGCCGAGCACGGTGGCCATGGCGGAAAACAAACCAGCACCGGTGCCAATGGCGAGGATGTTTTTATTGATGTTCCGTTGGGAACGGTGGTTCGCGATACGGAAAGCCAGGAAATAATAAAGGAAATTACCGAAAACGGACAGGAATTCATCCTTGCGGAAGGCGGAATGGGCGGCCGCGGAAACAATCATTTCAAAAGCCCGACCAATCAAACCCCGCGTTATGCCCAACCGGGAATGGAAGGGGAAGAAAAAGACATCACGCTGGAAATGAAAATTTTGGCAGATGTGGGCTTGGTCGGTTTTCCAAATGCCGGAAAATCCACTTTGTTGTCGGTCATCACCGCGGCGAAACCCAAAATTGCGGATTATGAATTCACCACGCTCAAACCCAATTTGGGAATCGTGCAATACCGCGATTATCAAACTTTTGTGATCGCCGATATTCCGGGGATCATCGAAGGTGCCGCCGAAGGAAAAGGTTTGGGGCACCGGTTTTTACGACACATCGAGCGTAATTCCACTTTGTTGTTTTTGATTCCCGCGGATGCGGAAAATATCAAAAAACAATACGAAGTTTTATTGGACGAACTCCGCCGCTACAATCCGGAATTGTTGGACAAAGACCGATTGGTGGCCATTTCAAAATGTGATATGTTGGACACCGAACTGCAATCGGAACTGAAACAAGAACTCGACCAAGAATTTGCGGAAATCCCGTATCTTTTTATTTCCTCAGTGGCACAACAAGGTTTACAGGAATTAAAGGATAAACTTTGGGAAATGCTGAACAAAAAGCTGGATTGAGAACAGACCTCACAGGTTTGGCAAACCTGTGAGGTCTTGAACGTTCAAAAGTGTTAATCTTCTCAAAAAAATTTTGACGGGGAATGGTTTTTACTAATTTTAGTAAAAAATCACTCCCAATGAAAAAGCTTTTTCTCCTTTTGACAGTTGCCACATTGTTTTTCAGTTCTTGTGCAGGGCCTCAATTTTTCTACGATTACGACCGGCAAGCCGATTTTTCGAAATACAAAAGCTATCAATTTTATTCCGAAATGGACACGGGCTTGAGCGATTTGGACACCGGACGTGTTTTTGAAGCAATCGATTCCGTATTGGCAACAAAAGGCTTTGTAAAAAATGCTTCTCCCGATTTTAAGATCAATTTGTATGCATCCTATACAACAAGACCTTCAGGAAGCCGTATCGGACTTGGTATTGGCGGCGGTGGCGGAAATGTGGGCGTGGGCGTTTCGGGCGGAATTCCCGTTGGCGGGCCAGACACGTATATGAGCCTTACCATTGAGTTTGTGGAATGGCCCTCAAACGTGCTTTTTTGGCAAACCGTTATCGAAAGTCGGTTCAACCCACAAATGGATCCGAAGGAACGCAGCTTGTTCTTTAAAGAATTGATCGGGGAAGCTTTGGGAAATTATCCGCCGGAATAAGATCAAAATGATTCCTTAAAAAGTTTTTGGTAACTAATCAGTGTGTTTAAATGCTTGTTTGACAAAGATTTAATAACCGCAAAGGCACCAAGAAAAAATACGCAAAGGCCGCAATCCCGATAGAATATCGGGATGAAAATCAGTTTGTAATACTTGGCGAACTTTGCGTAAACTTTGCGATCTCTGCGGTTAAAAATTCTTATCTATATTTCAAATAACTATGTTAGGATAGTTCGGACTGATACAGTTTTTACAAGATTAAAAAAACCTTCAACGTTTCGAAACGCTGAAGGTTTTTCTATATATTGAAGGAATTTATTTGTTAATAAAAAACCGCCCGTCGATCTTCTATTTCGGCATTGTTTTTCAAGGCTTCCACTACTCTTCCCGTTCCGTTCGCGCCCGCAATTTTGGCGGTGCGTTCTTCGGTTTCCAACTCGGCGATGGTTGCGTACGACGCCAAATCGGGTGCTTCGTTCCGCTGTATTAGTTTCACCACGAACACGCCTTTTTCGCCAGCAATTGGTTGGCTTACAACTCCTTCTTTCAATGAAAAAGCGGTGCCGATCACTTTTGGTTCCAAACCAGCTCCGGGGATCATAGGGTTTCCAAGGTTCACCGCACTTGCGGATTGTACACTTACCCCTTGGTTCGCTGCGATTTCAGAAAGCGTTGTTGCGGTAATTTTCTCTTTGATCATCGCCGCTTTCTTTTCTTTTTTCAAAATAGGCGTAACGGTAGCCGAAGCTTTTTCGGTGTTCATCAAGCCTTCGGGTTGTTTTGCAGTAATTTGCACCACCGCATATCCGCCATTGACATCGAAACGGCGAATGCTGCCAACTTCGGTAGCCTCTTCAAAAGCCCACTGTACGATCTCGCGTTTTGGACCGATTCCCGGTAGGTTTTCATCCAAAGCTTTGATTCCTTTTACAGGTTTCGCGGTATATTTTCCAGTCTTCACCGCTTCGTTGAAACCTTTTTCTCCCGCATTGATTTCAAAGGTGGTGGCTTGGGTGAACAAATCGTTGACGGTTTTTTCGGAAGGTTCGATCGCTCTTGACAAATTCGCTATTTTAACCGCTTTTTGTGGCTCCGTCAGTTCTTTTACCGCAACAATGTGAAAGCCAAAATTGGTTTCCACGATCCCCATATCACCAGCTTCGTGGGAAAAAACGAAGGTGTTAAAAGTTTTAAATTCGGGAGCCATTCCATAGTTGAGCCAGCCCAAATCGCCCGCTTTGTCTTTATTGGAATTATCGGCGGAATATTCGGCGGCGATCTCCGCAAATTTTTCAGCATCGGCTTGCAACACGTTCAGCAAACTATCGGCCAAGGTTTTTGCTTCTTCTTTGGTACGAGTCAATCCCGCTCCGGTGGAAAGGCCTTCATAGGAAATCAAAATATGGTTGGCTTTCGCCGAATCGGCAAGTTGCTTCACCTCCATAATTTTGGTCACGTTCCAAGAATTGTTGTGTTTGTAAGGCCCATATGTTTCGCCTTCGTTCAGGCTGAAAATTTTATCGGCAATTTCTGTGGGAAGATCGCTTTTGAACAAAAATACATCTTGAAATTTCATGTCGGAATTCCGATTGATGAACTCCTCCATGTTTTGGGTGTTTTTAAATCCTTGGATGGTGTCGTTGGTTCCGGTAACGGAATTGTACTCGACCCGGTTTTTCATCAAAGCAACGATTTCCTCTTTCACCGCTTTTTCATCTTCGGCAGAAGGTTTTTGCTCGAACAACACGTATTGTATGTCGCGCGAAGCTTCGGCTTTGAATTCCACCGGATGCGCTTCCACATAGGCCGCGATTTCGGAATCGCTTACTTCCACATTTTCAATGGAAGTGTATGGAATTTGCACAAATTGAATGTTGATGTTATCGTTTTCAAGATGATAGGCTTGTTTTCCTTCAATTAAAGTAGCACCAATTCCGGCACGGATCATGTTGAAATAGATTTTTGCCTTGGCACTTTGCGCCACGCTTTCTTCATAATTGACCCACTGCCGATAAGCTTCGGGCGAAGTTGCTTTTAAATTGGCAACATATTCTTGCAGTACGCCATAATCGAAAAACCCGTTTTCATCGGAAAAATTAGGGTTGCCTGCCAATTGTTGCTGCAATATTTCAATGATCTGGGCCTCGCCGACACGAATTCCCAATTCTTCGAATTGTTGTTGCAACAAAACCGACCGTGTTTTTGAATCCCAAACTTGTTTCACGGCTTGCATGGTCGTCATTTCTTGACGCATGTTTTGCTGAAAATTTTCCACTTGCTGTGCAAATTCCTGTCGATCGACGTCCTCGCCATTGATGGTCGCAATGGTGCTTTGCGATTTTCGGGAAGAAAAACCGCCGTTTCGGATCACATCTGCCAACACAAAAGAGAACAATGCCAATGCAATGATCACGATCAAAAACACCGAGCGCTCCCTGATTTTATTTAATACTGCCATTTTTTATGTTTATCTTAATATAGTGGGCGAAAATAAGTTATTTGAATAAATAAAGAAAGCATCGCCGCAAAAAAGTTTTGGAGAAAATAGTTGTTGGGTTTTGAATATCCCAAAAAACAAAAAAGCCCCTTCACTCAAAGTGAAAAAGCTTCTCATCGGTTCAACTTTGTAAACCTTCTCCCCAATAAATTGGGGAGCAACACAACTTCATAAGATTCCCGTTTTCACGGGAATTGTGCGGTCTGGACGAGACTCGAACTCGCGACCTCCTGCGTGACAGGCAGGCATTCTAACCAACTGAACTACCAGACCAATAATATTATGAACCTTTTCCTTTTTCTGGAAACGGTGGCAAATATACATTGGATTTTTAGTTTGCACAAGTTGTTTTTTGCATTTTTGAGAATACTGCAAAATAATTACCGAAATTTCTGACGTTCAACCATGTAAGTGGTGAGTATTTTGTTGAAATTTTTAGTGGTGTCCGCGGCAACGTACTTGATTTGGTATTGCGCACATTTCATTTTCAAGGTTTCGAAATAATTTTGGACCGCTTTTTCGTAGTTTTCCTTGATGTTTTCGGAATACAAATCGATGTGTTCACCGGTTTCCACATCAACATAGCGTTTGGGCGAATTGTCGAAATCGAAGTTCAATTCTTTTGAGCCGTCAAAAGTGTGGAACAAAACCACTTCATGTTTGTTGTATTTCAAATGGCGCAAAGCAGCAAAAAGTTTTTCATCGGTTTCGGAAGTTTGGAACATATCGGTGAACAAAAAAATCAAGGAACGCCGTTTTATTTTTTCGGCGATCAAATGCAAGTTTGCATAGGTTTCGGTCCGTACCTTTTTTACCGGTTCGGCCGCTGTTTTGTTCAAAATGTCCAACAACATTTGGTGGTGGCGTCCGCTTCCTTTTTCCGGCGCGTAAAAATCATAGGTGTCGCTGTAGACGCTCAACCCAACGGCGTCGCGCTGTTTTTTTAAAATATTCATCAAACAAGCCGCGGCCAATGCTGCAAACCCAATCTTGTTGAGCGAATCGATGCCCAATTTTTTTACTCCCGGATAATGCATCGACGAAGAATTGTCAATGATCAAATGCGCGCGCAAGTTGGTTTCTTCTTCGTAGCGTTTGGTGTAGAGTTTGTCGGTTTTGGCGAACAACTTCCAATCGATGTGCTTGGTGCTTTCGCCGCTATTGTAGATTTTATGTTCGGCAAATTCCGCCGAAAACCCGTGGAACGGACTTTTGTGCATTCCGGAAATAAAACCTTCCACCACTTGGTTCGCCAACAATTCAATGTTGGTGAACCCGCTGGTTTTGTTTACCTCTTGTTGTAAATCCATAAAAATTCAATTCTTTCCCAAGATTACAAAAATTTGACCGATTCTCCGTTCTTTTCAAATTGAAAACAAAAAAAGCCCGACAAAATTGCCGAGCTGATTTCTTTCTTTTTCAAATTTTTTTTCGATGCTGTTTCTATAAAACCGCGTCCAAAGCTTCCGCGTAGGCAGTTTTTGGGGAAACCCCCACTTGCCGGTTCACCACTTCGCCATCCTTGAAAACCAATACCGTGGGAATATTCCGTACTCCATATTTTGCGGCAAATTCTTGATTGGCGTCCACGTCCAGTTTTCCGACCACTGCTTTTCCGTCATATTCACTGCTGATTTCATCGATGATTGGGCCCACCATTCTGCACGGTCCACACCAAGCGGCCCAAAAATCGACCATTACGGGTTTGTCGCTTTTCAAAACGGTTTCGTCAAAGTTTGCATCTGTTATTTCGAGTGCCATAAGTTTTGTGTTTGTGTTTTTAATGGAACAAAAGTAATCATTATTTTCCTTGAAATGAAACGCGCTGGATTGTATTCGGTTATCAATGGATTGGTGGAATTTATAATGGATCAACCTCAATTCACCTTATAGTAAACATCCAACTCTTTCAACGAATCCAACAACTCCTGTGAAATTTTTACTTTTTGGCGCTTGCTCGGCATGTGGAGCTTTACTTCTTCGTTCATTTCATAAACCACAAAATTCAACAAATGATCGCCTTTGTGCGCTTTGAAAATGTCTTTCAATCCTGTGATCCGTTCTTCTTTAAGATCGTCGATGTTCAATTGAATGGTGAGTTTTTTTGCATAAGTGTCCATCACGTCCTGTAATTGTTTGAAGGAATTGAACTGAATTTTTGGGTCGTATTTTCTGCCCGTTTCGCGATTGGTGAAGCCTTCTTTTACGAAAGTTTTGATGTGCACAAACGAATTGGGCACCAAAAAATGGCGGAATTTCAAATATTCCTCGCCGAAAATCATAAAGTCATGGTGTTCGTCATAATCTTCCAAGGTGAATTTTGCAAAACCTTTTCCCATTTTGCTCGTCAAATGTTTCACTTCCGTGATGACCCCGCCAAAAGAAAGTTCGCGGTTGGTGTTTTCTTCCAAATTGGAAAAAGTTTTTAGGTTGCAATTGCAGAAATAGGCCATTTCACTTTTGAAATCGTCCAACGGATGGCCGGAAATATAGATGCCCACCACTTCTTTTTCACGTTTCAGTTTTTCCATCGTGGCCCAAACTTCGCAAGGTGGAATTTCCGGTTCGGGAATTTGGACTTCGCTGCTTTCCCCGAACAAACTTACCTGCGACGAATTTTGACTTTCTTGAAACCGCGTGGCATATTTCACCACTTTTTCCAAAAAAGTAATGCCGTCGCCCGCATGGTGGAAATATTGTGCACGGTGGGTTTCCCCAAACCCGTCGAAACCACCGGCCGCGGCCAAATTTTCAAACGCTTTTTTGTTGGCGGCACGTAAATCGATTCGTTTTGCCATATCGAAAATCGAACGAAATGCTCCGTTTTTTTTGCGTTCTTCAACAATGGCCCGCACAGCAGCGGCGCCCACACCTTTGATCGCGGCCATTCCAAACCGGATCGCATTGTCTTTGTTCACCGAGAAATTGGAATAGGATTCGTTCACATCCGGCCCCAAAACCGTCAAGCCCATGCGTTTGCATTCTTCCATGAAAAAAGTGACTTTTTTGATGTCGTTCATGTTGTTCGAAAGCACGGCAGCCATATATTCCGCCGGATAATGTGCTTTCAAATAAGCGGTTTGGTAGGCGATCCAAGCGTAGCAAGTGGAATGTGATTTATTGAACGCGTAACTAGCAAAAGCCTCCCAATCTTTCCATACCTTTTCCAGTTTTTCCGGATCGTGGCCTTTTGCGGAAGCTTGCTCGATGAATTTCGGCTTCATTTTTGCCAACACGGGAACCAACTTTTTCCCCATCGCTTTTCGCAAAACGTCTGCTTCGCCTTTGGTGAATCCCGCGAGTTTTTGCGAAAGCAACATCACTTGCTCTTGATAGACCGTAATGCCGTAGGTTTCTTCCAGCAATTCCTCCATCGCCGGAAGGTCATAAGTAATTTCTTCCTCGCCGTGTTTTCGGGCAATAAAACTTGGAATGTATTCCATCGGACCCGGACGATAGAGTGCGTTCATCGCGATCAAATCTTCAAAAACCGTGGGTTTCAACACTTTCATGTGTTTTTGCATTCCAACGGATTCGTATTGAAAAATCCCTACAGTGTCGCCGCGTTGGAACAATTCGTAGGTTTTTTCGTCGTCCAGCGGAAAATTTTCCGGATCCAATTCAATATTATGCCGGCCTTTGACAATGGAAACCGTGTCTTTGATCAAAGTCAAGGTTTTCAATCCCAAGAAATCCATTTTCAACAAGCCGGCAGCTTCCACGACGGAGTTGTCGAATTGGGTGACGTACAAATCGGAATCTTTCGCTGTGGCCACCGGAACATAATTGGTAATATCGCTGGGCGTGATAATGACCCCGCAAGCGTGAATTCCCGTATTTCGGACCGAACCTTCCAAAATTCGCGCTTGGTTCACGGTTTCGGCCTCCAAATCTTCCCCTTCGGAAATGTTGAGCAATTCGTTGATTTTGTCAACGTCTTCTCCTCTAAATTTGGACCGGATCCCTTTTTCGTCCAAAGCGAAAATTTTGTTCAATTTCGACATATCGGGAATCAATTTCGCGATACGGTCGGCTTCGTTCAGGGGCAAATCCAACACCCGGGCGGTATCGCGAATGGCAGATTTTGCCGCCATGGTTCCATAGGTGATAATTTGCGCCACTTGGTTGCTTCCGTATTTCTCGATCACATAATCCAAGACTTTGCTCCTTCCTTCGTCGTCAAAATCAATGTCAATATCGGGCATGCTCACCCGGTCGGGATTCAAAAACCGCTCAAAAAGCAAATCGTATTTAATGGGGTCAATGTTGGTGATCCACAAACAAAAAGCGACCACACTCCCCGCCGCGGAACCACGCCCGGGACCTACGGAAACGCCCATGTTTCGGGCCTCTCGGATAAAATCTTCCACAATCAAAAAATACCCTGGATAACCGGTATTTTCAATGACCGACAACTCAAAATCGATGCGGGTTTTTATCTCTTCGCTGAGTTCGCCGTAACGTTTTTCGGCGCCCAGATAGGTCAAATGTTTTAAATACGCATTTTCGCCGCGATTTTTTCCGTCCAATTCATCTTGCGGATCGACAAATTTTTCGGGGATGTTGAATTTGGGCAACAATACTTCGCGCGCCAATTCGAACGGCTCGATTTTATCGACAATTTCCCCGATGTTCGAAATGGCTTCCGGTAAGTCCTTGAAAAGCGCTTTCATTTCTTCGGAGGACTTGAAATAATACTCCTGATTGGGCAACCCGTATCGATAACCGCGGCCGCGGCCAATTGGCGTAGCTTGTTTTTCGCCGTCCTTTACACAAAGTAGAATATCGTGCGCATTTGCGTCTTTTTGCTCGCAATAATAGGTGTTGTTCGTGGCGATCAGTTTCACGCCGTGTTTTTGGGAAAAATTCACCAAACTTTCGTTCGCGCGATCTTCGTCTTCCTGACCGTGGCGCATGATTTCCAGGTAGAAATCTCCTCGAAACATTTTTTTCCACCACAACAAGGCTTCTTCCGCTTGGTTTTCGCCGACGTTCAATAATTTATTGGGGATTTCGCCGTACAAATTTCCCGAAAGCACGATCAAATCATCTTTGTATTTTTCAATAATTTCCCGATCGATTCGTGGCACGTAATAAAACCCTTCGGTGTAGGCGATAGAACTCATTTTTGCCAAATTGTGATAACCTTTTTTGTTTTTTGCCAAGAAAACAATTTGGTAGCCGTGGTCTTTCCGGGTTTTGTCCAAGCGGTTTTCGCACACAAAAAATTCGCAGCCCACGATTCCTTTTAGTGCTTTCCCATTAAAAACTTCCCCCTTTTCGGAAGCTTCTTCTTTTTGGGCTTTTATTTTTCGATTATGAGCTGCAATTTCGTTTGTGAAATGAAAAGCGCCCATCATGTTCGCATGATCGGTCAGGGCAACAGCGGGCATTTGGTTTTCAGAAGCCACGGCCACCAAATCTTTCACGCTGATGGTGGATTGCAAAATCGAAAATTGGCTGTGGTTGTGGAGGTGCGCAAACTCTTTTTCTTCCAACACCTCGATGTTTTCCTGCAATTCCTCTTCCGAAATTTTTTCTTCCGGCGCGACTTTTTCCCGCTTTTTCCGAATGTTTTCCGAAGCTTTTTTCAGGTTGACATGCTTCAACCCGATGGAAGGAATCGGACCAACATTGGTTTCGGAAAATGTATCGAAATAATCGGGGGAAACTTTTAATTCCTTTTCCGTAAAAATGCGCAACCGCACCAATTCCAAAAAACAGCGCGTGGTGGCTTCCACATCGGCGGTGGCGTTGTGGGCTTCGGCAAAGGTTTCTTGGAACAAATGTTCGTGGAGCTCGCCCAAAGTGGGCAATTTAAATTTTCCGCCGCGCCCGCCCGACAATTTGCACAAATTGGCCGTGATTTCCGTACACGTGTCCAATACCGGAAGTTGGTGCAAAGAAGTTTCCATTTGCATGCGGTGAAACTCCGCGCCCATAATTTTCAGGTCGAAGCCGAGGTTTTGCCCGACGATAAATTTCGTTTTTGAAAGTGCTTCGTTGAATTTCGACAACATTTCTTGCAGCGAGACTCCTTCCTCTTTGGCAAGTTCGGTGGAAATTCCGTGCACTTGTTCCGCATCGTAAGGAATGTCGAAACCTTCCGGGCGCACCAAAAAATCTTGATGCTCGATGAGTTTCCCCATTTCATCATGGAGCTGCCACGCAATTTGGATACACCTTGGCCAATTATCGGAATCGGTGATGGGGGCGTTCCAATTTTTGGGCAATCCGGTGGTTTCGGTATCGAAAATGAGGTACATATTCTGTGGTTTTTGGACGGAAAAACGAATGCTTAAAATTAGGGAATATTCGTTGCAAACAAAATGGATTTTTCGGGAAAACGATTTTTTATATCAACAATTTGTTAGAATCGTTCTGCGCTTGTTCATAAACAGGAAAATGAAAAAAACCGTTCATTTTCCATGAAAAATGTACCTTTATCGCAAATTCAAAAATTTTTTCATGCGGACTTTCTGGTTGCTTTTTGTTTGTTCTTTTTTGTTGATTTCCTGCGGTTCTTCCAAACGAAGTTTTTCCGACAATAATGTTTCCCTTGAAAAAGTGGGCAAAAAACGCACAAACGTGGTTGAAAATGCGCTAAAATTTGAAGGAACACCCTACAAATATGGCGGAACCACCAAGAGCGGAATGGATTGTTCGGGCTTAATCTATGTTGCTTTTCAGAAAGAAAACATTCCGCTTCCGCGCACTTCGCGGGCAATGTCTTTGGAAGGCGAACGATTGAAAATGAGGGAAGTTTCACCTGGCGATTTGCTTTTTTTTCAAACCAACAAAAACCGGAACGTCATCAACCATGTGGGCTTGGTGATCAGCGTTTCGGATGGGGAAATTGCCTTTGTTCATTCTTCCACTTCGCGGGGCGTCATTGTTTCCAGCTTGAGCCAAGCTTATTGGAACGAAGCGTTTATGATGGCAAGGCGGGTGATCGATGAGCCTTGAACGGATTTTACAACACCATTCTTGTATAATCCACTATGGTTTCAAAGCCCTTTTTTCGGAAATAGTCTTTTTCGTTTTCGCCGCCGACCACCAACACAAAATCACCGCCCCAACCGCCTAGGCTTTTGATTACGTGGGGATAATCAGAAAAAAGCTGCTTTTTGACCGGTGGAAGCCCGATCAATGAAGAAATTATTTGTTCGTGATGGGTCAGTAATTTTTCAAAATCTTCCATTTTTTCACACACGATCAATTTCTCGGTGATTTTAGAAATATCGATAATTGCTTCGGAAAGGTGCTTTTTTTCTTGCTTTCGGTAATGTTCGATCGCTTTTCGGCTGTCTTGCTTTTGGTTCAAATGCACGAAAAAAAGTTGGTTTTTGAAAATCGGGGAAAACGCTGCGCGGGAAACCGTTTTTTCTTTTCCATACCTTTCAAAAACAATCGGGGAATCGTTTTTTGCGCAAGCAATGTCGTACCCACTTCCACCAAAGGTTTTTTCCAATAATTCATAAGCATCGATTTGAAACCATTCGGCGAGGTTGTTAATCAGGGTGGAAGAACTCCCCAAACCCCAATTTTGCGGAAATTCCATTTTTGTGGTGACTTGAAAACCTTGATTTTTTATAAATAAATTCGGGTTGAAACGAGCTGCTTCGGTCAAAATTTGCAACAATTTTTTGGCTACAGGATTTTTTGTTCCCCCATTTTTTTCAAACGGCAATTGAAATTTTTCTTCTAGCCAAACTTCGTTTTTTTCGTTGATGCTTTTCCAATGCAACTCCTTGTTTTCGGTTGGAAAAACCTCCAAAGATTGCCCCAATTTTGTCGGCACTGCCAAGGCTTTTGCGCCGTCGAGCACCACGTATTCGGCGGTAAGCAATAATTTTCCGTGGCTGTAAAAATCAGTTTTCATTGCCGTAATTCTTCAATGGCCTTCACCACAGCGCTGTGCGTGATCGGGCGGGTTTCGAACTGCTCAATAATCGTGGCTTTTTCCACATCGGTGGCTTGGTGCTGGTTCAACATGTTCAGCAGGTGCATTTTCATATGGCCTTTTTGAATACCGGTGGTCACCAAGGATTTTACGGCGGCAAAATTTTGTGCCAATCCGGCGGCGGCGGCGATTTCCATCAATTCTTTCGCGGAGGGTCTTTGCAAAATTTCCAAAGCAGCCTTTACCAAGGGGTGCAAATTGGTGAGCCCGCCGACCGTTCCCAACGCCAGTGGAATTTCGATCCAAAAATAAAAAATCCCATTTTCAACTTTGGCGTGGGTCAAACTGGTATATTTCCCATCTTTTGCGGCAAAAGCGTGCACACCGGCTTCCACCGCCCGAAAATCGTTTCCGGTGGCGAGCACCACTGCATCGACGCCGTTCATAATTCCTTTGTTGTGCGTCACGGCACGAATGGGCTCAATTTCCGCTATTTTGACCGCCTGGATGAATTTTTTGGCAAAGGTTTTTCCATCAATCCCGGCTTCGGAAAATTCTTCAACCGGGCAATTCACCTCCGCACGCACCAAGCATTCGGGCACATAGTTGGAAAGGATGGCCATTACCACCCGCAATTGTTTTTCTTCCGCGGAAAATCGGGGAAATTTTTGTGCTTCGAATTCGAAAGTTTTCCCGAATTGCTCCAAACACGAGTTGATAAAATTGGCGCCCATCGCGTCCAAGGTTTCAAAAGTGGCGTGCAATTGGTAATAATTGGGAAGTTCACGGGTTTTGTCTTTCAATTCAATGTCCACAATCCCACCGCCGCGTTTTTCCATGTTTTTGGAAATGTGTTGGGTTTGTTCCAACATTTTCGGTCGGCAATGGTTAAAAAACGAGATCAAATTTTCCTTTTTCCCAGGAAACATAAAATGCACTTGCCCGGTTTTTTTGGTGCCCAGCACCTTGGTTTTAAAACCTCCGCGCACAGCCCAAAATTTTGCGGCTTTGCTGGCGGCGGCGATCACCGAACTTTCTTCGACGACCATCGGAACGGCGTACGAGCGCTCGTTGATGACAAAATTCGGGGCAATGCCGAACGGCAAATAAAAATTGGAAACCGTGTTTTCGGTAAACTCGTCGTGCAGTTGTTGAAGTTTGGCATCGGGGTTCCAATATTGTTTCAAAACATCGACAGCTGCAGTTGCATTTTTCAGGTAGGTTTTGGACAACCAAGTGATTTTTTCTTCCTTCGATAATTTGGAAAAACCGGATATTGAATTTTTCATAAAAAATTGTTGATGGCGCAAAGGTACAAAGCTTGTGGAATTTAAGTGTGCAAAGCGGCGCACGAAACCGAATATTCACCAGAAATGAATTGCGGTCTTGTTTGTTTATCAATTTTTTGTTTGAAGCTCAAGGACTATTCAAATATAGCTCAAAAATCAATAAAAATGAGCTGCAAAAGCAATTGTTTTGAGCTTTGATGATTTTACTTGGTTATGGAAATGCAATGTTAAAAACAGGTTTTTCCCTTATCTAAACACTGTCAAAGAGCCTTTGGTTTTCCTTTTATGGAAATTGTTTAAAAAATAAGTGGCAAAGCGGAAAGCGATTTTATTCCTACATTTTTATTCTGATATTTGGCAGGAATTATCTCTGCTATATTGTTAAGGGCTGATTCTAATTTTTTTCTATAACTTTCCCTTTCGTTTTCAGCAATTTCTTCTCCCCTGATTCCTATGACTGAAAAACGTCCAGTAATATCAAGTATGAAAAGAAGCTGTACCCTCCCATCTAACTTTTTTAGTCCTTTATCCTTGTCTAATGTTCTTTCCAATAATTTGAGAAAAGATGGGTGAAATCTTCGAGCACCACTGTTTTTAAAAATATACACGGGTAAATAGCCGTTATCCGTTTTGAATTTTGGCATTTCCTCAACATGTTCCAAGAGCATTTTATCCACATATTTTAACTTACCACAATATCTAACTATTGTATCATACGCATTTACCGCATTTAATTCATATAATTTGTGAAAATGCCCACAGGCTTTATCCTTTTTGCCCATGTGTAATTCCGTGTTGGCCAACTTCCAAAAGGCATTTTTGTGGGTAGAATCTATTTCAATGACCTTTCGGAATTTGTTACTTGCCGTTTGAAAATCGTTGTTTTCAAATGCTTTGTTTCCTTCTTTCATCAACTTGTTTATATCATTACAATAAGTGTTGATTAAATCGTAGGCTTGCCATGCCCCCAATTTGTATGATTTCTGAAAATATTCACAAGCCTTATCCTTGTTTCCCAAATACAATTCTGTGGCAGCTAGGTTAAAGAGGGCGTCTTTATTAATGGGATCTATTTCAATGATATTCAAGAACTTTTCTTTTGCCGTTTGTAAATTTTTGTTTTCGTATGCCTTATTTCCTTCTTGCATTAATTTGAATATACGTTCGTTTTGCCCAAAGGTCGCAATGCTTGTCAAAATGATAATTAAGAGTATTGATTTTTTCATAGGGCTGGTAGTAATTCGTTTATATAAATGTCGTTATACATAGGTTTTTGGTGATTTTTAAAATTCAAAAAACCAGTTTTCAAATATATTGAAATTTTCATTAGACCCTCATAAATTATTTATCTAAGAGCTGCTTCAAAAAACTTCTCCTCACCCTATTTTAACAAACACTTAGGATTTAACTTGAAAAAGACGTCTTGTTCCGAGATTTTTTAGTAAACTTGACCCTCAAAATAATCCAAGGGAATTTTTATGAAACGAACTTATTCGATTTTTGTGCTTTTTTTGCTCGTTGTTTCCGCAGTGACCGCCCAAGACAAAGACGTAACGCTCGAAGAAATATGGAACGGTAAATTCCGCCAAGAACGGATGCAATCGCTCGAATCCTTGAACAACGGCACTGAATACATTGTTCGAAATTACGATCGCGACGCCCAAAAACTCAGCATCGACATTTACAGCTATAAAACCGGCGAAAAAACCGGAACCTTGATCAGTACCGAAAAAATGGAGGGATTGGACTATTTTTCGGGCTTTGAGCTCAGCAAGGACGAAAGCAAAGCTTTGCTCGCCACAGAAGTGGAAGCCATATACCGCCGATCTTCCAAAGGAATTTATTACGTATACGATTTGAATTCAAATTCGCTTGAAAAAGTGAGCGAAAACAAAATCAAAGAACCCACTTTTTCGCCCGATGCTTCGAAAGTGGCCTACGTTTTTGAAAACAATATTTACATCAAGGATTTGAATTCGGATGAAACCATACAAGTCACCACCGATGGCGTGATGCACAAGATCATCAACGGGGTTACCGATTGGGTCTATGAAGAGGAATTCGCTTTCGTGCGCGCGTTCGATTGGAACAAAACCGGCACCAAAATCGCTTTTCTGCGTTTTGACGAAACCGATGTTCCGCGTTTTTCCATGGATGTTTATGGAACCTACGGCGAACAACTCTACCCGACCCAAGAAGTGATCAAATATCCAAAAGCGGGCGAGGAAAACTCGGATGTGACCTTGCATATGTATGATCTTGCTTCGCAAGAAATAAGTGAAGTTGATCTTCCGGTGGAATATGAATACATTCCGCGGATCAAATGGACCAGCGATGCAACTATTTTGAGCGTGCAAACCATGAATCGCCACCAGAACAATTTGAACCTCATCTTTGTTAATGCGGCCACCAATCAAGCGAAAGTGGTTTTGAACGAAACCAACGACACCTATATTGACATTGACGACGACCTTACCTTTTTGAACGACAACAGTTTTATTTGGACCAGCGAAAAAAGTGGGTGGAACCATATTTATCACTATTCCAAAACCGGTGAATTGCTGAACCAAGTGACCGTCGGCCAATGGGTGGTGACCAGTTTTTACGGTTTCGACCCGAACACCGGGCGGATTTATTTTCAAAGTACCGAAAACGGGAGCATCAACCGCGATGTGTTTTCGATTCGGACAAATGGAACGAACAAAGTGCAATTGACCCAAAGAACAGGCACAAACAGTGCGGATTTCAGTGCGGACTACACCTATTTTATCAATTCCTACACGAGTGCCGACACACCTTATATTTTCACCCTGCACTTGGCAAAAAACGGAAAATTGGTGCGCGAAATAAAAGACAACTCGAAATTGTTGGAGTTTTTAAAACCCTACCACTTATCGGAAAAAGAATTTTCCACCATTCACATCAACGGAAACGATTTGAATATGTGGATGATCAAACCGCCAAATTTCGACCCCAATAAAAAATACCCCTTGTTCATGTACCAATATTCCGGGCCGGGTTCGCAATCGGTTTCCAACCGGTTTTTTGGCACCAACGATTATTGGTACCAACTGTTGGCGCAAGAAGGTTACATCATTGCTTGTGTCGACGGCCGCGGAACGGGATTGAAAGGCACGGAATTCAAAAAAGTCACCCAATTGCAATTGGGAAAATACGAGCTCGAAGACCAAGTTGCGGCGGCAAAATTATTGGGAAGCCGCGATTACATTGATGAAAACCGAATTGGAATTTGGGGGTGGAGCTATGGCGGGTTTATGGCCAGTAACGCCATTTTCCAAGCTCCGGAAACTTTTGCGATGGCAATAGCGGTCGCGCCGGTGACCAGTTGGCGTTTTTACGACACGGTCTATACCGAACGATATATGACCACCCCACAGGAAAATCCGAGTGGTTATGATGAAAACTCGCCCATCACGCATGTCGATGGTTTGGAAGATCCGTTTTTGCTGGTTCACGGGAGTGGCGATGACAACGTGCATGTACAAAACACCATGCAATTGGTTGCTGCATTGATCCAAGCACGAAAGCAATTTCAATGGGCGATTTATCCGGACAAAAATCATGGTATTTACGGTGGCAACACCCGTATTCATTTATATACTTTAATGACGAATTTTATCAAAGAAAATTTATAACCAAATTAATGTCATCCCATAATTGATAGGGGGCAAAACAACAATTTACTATGGAAAATAACGTAGCAGTCGGACAACAAAAACAACTTTTCGGCCATCCTGTTGGCCTTTACGTTTTGTTTTTCACGGAAATGTGGGAGCGCTTTTCCTACTACGGAATGCGCGCCATTTTGGTGCTGTATTTGGTGAGCGAAACCACCGAGGCAAACCCTGGACTGGGTTGGACCAACGGGGAAGCGATCGTTTTGTATGGCTGGTACACCATGTTGGTCTATGTGGCCTGTATTCCCGGTGGGATCATCGCCGATAAATGGTTGGGGCAAAAAAACACCGTGTTGATAGGTGGCATCTTGTTGACCATGGGTCATGGAATCTTGGCGGTCGAAGAAATGTGGGCGTTTTATTCGGGGTTGACATTGATCGTTCTCGGGGTGGGAATGTTAAAAGCCAATATTTCGACCATGGTCGGCGGCTTGTACAAAAAAGGAGACATCCGGCGCGACAAAGGCTTCACGATTTTTTACATCGGAATCAATACCGGTGCATTACTTTCTGCTTTGATTGTTGGATACGTGGGCGAAAATATCGGATGGCACTATGGTTTCGGCCTTGCCGGAATTGGAATGTTCCTCGGTTTGCTGACCTTTATCTTTGGACAACGCTATTTGAAAGGAGTGGGCAACAAACTTTCCAAAGAAGAAAGCCAAGGAGCTTCGTTCGTTGACTTGTTCAAAGGCCTTTTCAAATCTCCTTTGCAATTGACGATCACCGCTATTCTTATGGCATTTTCGGTTTATTGGCTGGTAGCTGTTCACTTTGGTTATGGCTTGTTGTTTATTTTCTTGAGCTTGGTGGTTGGAATGGTTTTGATGATTTACAAAGATTTGACCGAGAAAATCATGAAAGACCGTTTTGTGGTTATCCTAATTTCTTTTATGATGACCATCGTTTTTTGGGGCGCTTTTGAACAAGCCGGTGGCTTGATGAACATCTATGCCATGGAAAAAACCGACCGGACCATACAATTCCTCAATGTTGTGGTTCCAGCTTCTTGGTTCCAATCGTTAAATGCGGCATTTATTATTATTTTCGGAGTGTTGGTGGCCAATTTTTGGGCCAGTCGAAAACTGAAAGGAAAAGAAGCTTCCTCCATTTTTAAAATGGCCTCGGGGATCATCATAATGGGGCTCGGTTTTATTTTTATGGCTTTTGCCTCCAAAGAATATCAAGCAAGCGGAGCTTCCGCAATGTATTGGTTGGTGCTTGCGTACCTTTTCCACACCATTGGAGAGTTGAGTTCATCGCCCGTGGCCTTATCTTTTGTCACCAAACTTTCACCCGTAAAATACGCTTCCATTATGATGGGACTCTACTTTGCGGCCACCGGTTTGGGAAACAAAGTTGCAGGAATTGTCGGGGAATTCTCTCAAGGGGAACCCACAAATATTGAACTGGTCGCTTCGCCTTCCGACATATCGCCCTATTTAAACCCGGCGGACAGCACACTTGCAAAAGGCAAGGATTTTAGGATCAATGCCGAACTTTATCCGGTAAGCGGTGAGTTTATGGCCGTGGAAGCCGCCACCGGAAAACCGGTTTTGGATTTGATCGCGTTTGAAAAAACGGAGAAAAAGCAAGAAATCATCCAAATTCTTAAAGAAAATAATATCACAAAAGAAAATCCGTATTCGGCAACCTTTAAATTTTCCAAAAATCCGGACGCAAAAAAAGCAATCACGGGCGATAAAATCAATTATGGCGGAATTTTCATTATTGACGAAGTACAATCCAAATTGGAATTTAGGACTTTTGTGGGAATTACCATTTTTACCGTCATCTTTGGTTTGTTGATCATTTTAATACTGAAACCTTTGAAACGCTTGACTCACGGAGTAGAAGACGACGAACGCAAACTGCCCGAACAAGAACCCTACGATTTGGGGGAAAGCGATTTTAAAGACAGCAAGGATGAACTTAAAAAGTGATGAGTTCAGAGTTTTTGAGTTATCTGTGATGGGTAATTTGTGATGATTTTCGGGCCTGTTTGTCGGCAATATAGGAACGGACAGAATCTCATTAACGAAAAGTAAATCCGTGAAAATTCGTTTTAATTCGCGAAATTCGTAGTACGAAATCCACGATAATCCGCGTAATCTGTATTTTTTAACCAATTAACCATAAAATTATGGCATCCACAGCAGACACCGAAAGTTTTTTTAAGTCCAACGTAATGGGGCATCCCGCAGGGCTTTTTGTCCTGTTTTTCACCGAAATGTGGGAACGTTTTTCCTATTACGGAATGCGTGCGCTTTTGGTGCTTTTTCTAACCGCTTCCCTTTTGGACGAAGGTTGGGGCTGGCCGCGCGAACATGCTTTGGCACTTTATGGAACCTATACTTCTTTGGTTTATTTGACCCCAATTCTTGGAGGTTATATTGCCGACAAGTTTATGGGCTACCGAAACGCGGTGGTTTTGGGGGCGGCAATTATGACGCTGGGACACGCAGCCATGGCTTTGGAAGGAGAATTTCAAATTAGCCTTTATATTGGTTTGTTCTTTTTGATCCTCGGAAATGGGTTTTTCAAACCCAACATCACTTCCATTATTTCACATTTGTACGAAAAACATCCGGAAAAAAAAGATGGCGCATATACCATTTTTTATATGGGCGTGAACGCCGGAGCTTTCTTGGGGATTTTGTTGTGCGGCTACCTCGGTGAAATGTGGGGCTGGAGCTGGGGCTTTGGCTTGGCGGGCGTTTTTATGTTTTTTGGAATGCTGCAGTTCTATTTTGCCCAAAATATCTTCGGGGAAGTGGGTAAAAAACCTGAAAAAGAAATAAATGACCCTACCGAAGAAGTGATGGATTCTGATCCGACTTTGACCAAAGATGAACAAAAGCGGAACCCTTTTACCGTTTTTGACATTATTCTTACCGTTTTGAGCGCGCTAATTGGTATTGTCTGGATCATCAACGATCCGGTATCGAAAATTGCTGGGACAATACTATTTGATTTTACCGCAGGGCCGCTAAGTGGAGCAACCTTTATGATTCTATTGGCGCTGTTTCTATTTTTGGTTTTGGTGATTTCCAGATTGGTACGCTACGCAACTATTTTGCGCAACAAAATGATTGCTGTGGCCATTTTTGCCTTTTTCACCATCTTCTTTTGGGCCGCTTTTGAACAGGCCGGTGGTTCGATGACCATTTTTGCCAGTGATTACACCGACCGAACCTTGGAAGGAATTTGGGCCAATGTTTTTCGTGTGGCAAATACGGTGATCACCATTGTTCCATTGGCGATCATCACCTATGTTTTGTTCCGTTTGTTTAGGCAAACCTTTGGAAAATACGCCTTATCAAATATCTTTTTGGGGACCAGTTTTGTGATTATTTGGGGCTTGGTGATTGTGATGTTGTACCAACAATTCAACGCCGATAGCCCGGAAGTGCCCGCTTCGTGGTTCAGCATTCTCAACTCTTTGTTCATTATTGTCTTCGCCCCGGTTTTCTCGAAATGGTGGGAGAGCAAATACAATCCGAGCGCTGCCGTAAAATATGGATTGGGCCTCATTTTGTTGGGCGTTGGCTTTTTGTTCCTTGCCTGGGGTTCCTCTGGAATTCCACAAGGCGCCGAATTCGCTGCCGTCAGTATTATTTGGTTGGTGTTTGCTTATTTTTTCCATACCATGGGCGAACTTTGTCTATCGCCCGTTGGCTTATCCTATGTTAGTAAATTGGTTCCCGGAAGAATGATCGCCATGATGTTCGGGGTGTGGTACATCGCCATTGCAATAGGAAACAAATTGGCGGGAACCACCGGTGGAATGATCGATAAAGTGACCGAAAATTATTCGCTTTCCACCTTTTTCTTGATGTTTTTTATTATTCCCGGAGCAGCGGGCGTGCTCGTGATTTTGCTGAACCCGTTGATGAAGAAATTGATGCATGGGGTACGGTAATTTAGTTGGCAGTCTCAGCAGTTGGTAGTCATGAAGTCGTTCTTTCGCCAAGTCGCTTTTCGTTGAAAACATCCTCTTTAAAAAAACAAATAATCATGGAAAGAACAATCAAAAATGACCAATACACAAAAACAGTCTTGACGATAATTGCCATTTGCTTGGTAACATTGACAATTAAACAATTGGATGTTTTCCCAAAAGCTTATGCGGGCAACCCGATTGAAAACGAAAATTTGAAACCCGAAAATTATGGTCTGGTTCCTTTGAACGAGGACGGAACGATCAGCGTTCGGTTGATTGACGATGAAATCGATGTCAACCTTGTCGGGATCGACACCTATGATATAATGGATGTCAATATTGAAGAAGTGGGTGGCTATTCGTTCTATAATGCGATTCCTGTGGAATTAGAAAATTAACTACCAAAAGTTTTTTTGGAATTTGGTGCTTGGAACCTGCCCATCCGGCAGGCGGGTTTGGTGCTTGTAATTTGGAATTTTTAGGAACGGTTTTTGTATTTCGATTTGTTTTAAATAAACATATTATGAAGAAATTGATCATTTTTACATCCTTGGTTTTATTCTCGATTGGGGTTTCTGCTCAAAAAATCAACTGGATGAGCATGAACGAAGCCTTGGCGGCACAAAAAGAAAACCCGAAGAAAATTTTTATGGACGTTTACACCGATTGGTGCGGCCCATGCAAATTGTTGGATCGAAACACCTTGCAGCACAAAGACGTGGTCAAGTTCGTGAACAAGCATTTTTATGCGGTGAAATTCAATGCCGAAGGAACGGAAGAAATCACCTATCAAGATTTCACCTACACCAACCCCAATTACAATCCGGACCGCAGGGGTAGGAACAGTCAACATTTATTTGCCCACGCGTTGAAAATTACCGGATACCCCACCATGGTTTTTTTCGATGAAAAGTCGGATGTGATCTCCCCCATCGTTGGCTACAAAACCGCCGAACAATTGGAAATTTACCTAAAAATGATCGCCAGCGACGATTATAAAGAAGTGACCACCAACGAAGATTGGAAAGAATATCAACAAAATTTTAAAGGAACGTTCAAGAATTGATCGATGCCATTGGGTTTCGATTTTATCAAAATTCAAATCTGTGAAAAAATTCAGGGGCAAATACCGAACAGATTCCCATCGGTTGTCCGGTTGGGATTATTCACGGAATGGATATTATTATGTCACCATTGTGGCCTATGGCCGAAAATATATTTTTGGTAACATCAAAAATAAAAAAATGATTTTTTCCGATTTTGGCAAAATCGTTTTTGACCAATGGTACAAATCATTTGAAATCAGACAAGAATTGTTTTTGGATGAATTTATATTGATGCCAAATCATTTGCACGCCATTGTTGTATTGCGAAATCGGGAAATCCCGGAAAATGACAACGCCGTGGATGATTCCGTGGATGATTCCGTAGAGACATACGGCCGTATGTCTCTACATTCCCAAAAACATTCCCAAAATGATCCCCAATATTCCCAAAAACATTCCCAAAATGATCCCCAACATTCCCAAAACCAAACCGAAAATTCCCAAAATTCGGGTTCATCACAAAAATATATTCCGGTGCGCAAACCAAAATCCATATCATCATTTATTGGCGGGTTCAAATCGCGGACCATTACCAAAATTGATGATTTTATCGATGATAACGGATTGACAATTGAAAAATACAATAGACAAAACCCGTTATGGCAGGCAAATTATCACGATCATATTATTCGAAATGACAAATCCTACCATAAAATAAAAAATTATATTATCAACAATCCCGCGAATTGGGATACGGATATGTTTAATTGAATATACAATCGGTCACCCATTAATATTCCACCACAAACGCCCCATCCGTTCGGGTGTAATGGAATGGAATTTTTTTACGCTCACATGTTTTTCGCCATCGATTGACAAAACTGTGATAATTGCTGCCGTCGGCAATGATTTGTTCGGGTTTTAACAATTTAATGAGGCGATCCAAATTTATTTTTGGTGAATTGCGCAACAACACCAAGTTGTTTCGCAATTCGGGAAGTTGATAAACGCCCGTGCTGTCCACAACCAGCAGCCAATTGTTTTTTATCCGATAGATGTTTTGCAAACTGTCGCAGGCAATTCGGTCAACCGCTTCGCCGATCATAAAATTCTTCACGGAATATTCTTCTTCAATATTTCCCGTTTTCAGATTATGGCACACCACTAATTGTTTCCCGTGTTTAAAACCGAGCATGGTTTTTCGGTTTTTGTGAAAAATCAAAAATAGATTTGATTGTGCAGCCTGCTTTTTTTCGTAGGTGCAAGCTCCCAACAATAATAAACAAGCGACTAAACAAGCCGTTAATTTTCGAAAAGAAAATTTCCACATCGCCAACACCAAACAGAAAATCAATAGATAGGATGTGAGCATTTGCAAGCTTGAAAAATGGATGTTTTGGAACAAAAAACGTTCCTGTGCCGCGCACCAAGCCACAAAAGCATTCAACAAATCGATGCCGGCACCGGTCCAATTCACCAAAAATTCGGGCAGCAACCCGATCGCCGCCAAAAAAATCACCAATATGCATGCGGCGAGCAAAACCCCAACATATGGAATAACCACCAAATTTGAAAAAAAGGAAATTCCCGGAAATTGATGAAAATAGAACAAACTCAATGGCAAAACGCCGATCTGCGCAGCGAAAGTCAGGCAAAAACTGCCCCAAATAAACTTGTCCACCACGGTTTTTGGGCGATACAAACCAAATACTTTCGGATAGAAAACCACAATGGAAAACACGGCCAAATAGCTCAGTTGAAAACCTATGTCGAATACAAACCGTGGCGCTACCAACAAAATAACGAACAACGACATAAAAAGTATGTTGATGAGGTTCGTTTTTCGTTGCCAGTTCAAACCGATGGCAACAAACGAAAACATAGCAACAGAGCGCACTACGGGCGATGAAAATCCCGCCAGCAACGCAAATCCCCACAACAGCACGATCAGCAAAATAATTTTTGCGTATTTCCCATACCTTATCCACTCCAAAGGTTTCAGCAGAAAATTCAGCATGGCCAAAATGAAACCCACGTGCAAACCCGAAACGGATAAAATATGGATCACGCCCGCAGCGGCATATTGGTCATAGGTTTTGTCGGTAATGTCTTGGGTTTGACCAAGCAACAAGGCTTGGATCATGGCGGTTTGCGTTTTCGAAAAACCATTTTCGCGCAGGGATTCCACGATCTTGTCCCGAACATTTTCAGCATAACCCAAAAGACCAGGTTGCCCGGTTTTTACGACCCGGATTTCTTCCGAAGAAACAAAAATTTGTCGAAAAACCCCACGGGTTTTCATGTACGCATTGTAATCGAACTGATGCGGATTTCGGGGTTTGTTGATGGGCAATAAAGTCGCTATGGCAAATACTTTGTCGCCCACGGAAATGGGCTTAGCGACAGAATCTTTGCGAAGGTTCAGCAAGATTTTCCCTTCTACTTTTTGTTTGCCGAGTTGTTGCAATTTCAAAATGTATTTATCGGAATACCGGTTTGGGTTCAAGGTTTTTGCCACTTTCCCCACCACCAATACCGGTTCGGAAGCAGTTTTTTCCAAACCAATACTGTGCACATAATGTTCCGGGTTGTTTTTTGGCGAACTCATTCCGGCCGTAAGCATACCTAAGGACACAACCAACGCAAATGCAAGCAAGCCAAAAGAAACCCCTTGCCAAAGTTGGTTTCTTGTGCGGAAATAAACGAGTAGGAACAACACAAAAATTCCCGCTGCGACGGGGAAAATCTGCTGAACGGAAACCGGCAACCAAAAACCCAACAATATCCCCAAAACAAAACACAGCGAGAATTTGATCAGGGGAAGATTGAGTGGTTTCATAAATTTGGATGTTTGCAATCAAGCTCCAAAAGATTGATTTGGAAAAGAAACCCCCAATAGTTTTCATCACTAAAGATGAAAACTATTGGGGGTTTTATGAAATTCAAAAGTTCTTTATTCCTTTTTGTTACGGAGTTTGCGTATACCAAAATAAACCCCCACTGCCAAGGCGATGCCCACAAAACCGTTGATTGGTGCTCCGGGAGGCGGCCCTGACCCATCGTCATCCATAAAATCCTCAAATGCTGGGGGTAATTGTGCAGTTGCCTGTTGAGGAAAACCAAAAACGAGCAATAGACTTACGATCACCAAAAATTTTTTATAAATTGATTTTTGCATTTGTTAAGGATTTAGGAATTATTGTAAGATCAACTTCTTGGTGAAGGTTTCCCCTTGGCAAGTCATTTTCACCACATAAATGCCGGTGTTCAATTGCGGGGTTTTTATTTCAATTTGTTGATCGCCGCCCACTTCACCATCTGTTTTGTATACTTCTTGGCCCAGCAAATTGTGCATCGAAATCTGCACGTTTTCGCCCGCCATTCCCGAAGCGGAAATAAAGAAATTCCCGTTTTTGGAAGGGTTCGGATAAACAACGAATATATTTTCCGCTTGCTTTTCCACCGAAAAACCGTTTACGTCAAACACAAAAGAAAACCGGTCTTCCGCCAGACTTGCGGACATATTTTCATCCACACTGAAATCAATGATAGTGGAATCGTCGTTGGTCAACAGCGTTTGGGAGTTAAGATAATTGTCTTTCAAATAAACCGTGACCTTGTCCGAAAAACCGCTGAGCTCCGCTTTGTATGTATAGTTGCTGTGGCGGTATTGACTGTTGAACAGTTGCAAAACCTCACCATCCACTGGCAAAGCTCGGTTTTCAATACTTAAATAAGTCGCCGGCCCGTTTACCACTGCCAAGTTTTCATCGATGTTCCCCAATTTGGCGGCATCGTTTAGCAATACGGCGTTGCTTTCGTTGGAGTCAAATTTTAACAGCACCCCATCGGCCACGGAACCCCCGTTGTCAAAAGATTGGGCTTCGTATAGTTGTAGCACAATGGAAGCTTCCGTAGTATTTTGAACCCCTCGAAAAACGGCGGTCGGGTTTTGAAAAGGCGCTTTATCGGTTTGCTCGAACAATATCGATGCCGAGGCGGAAGTGGCGGTGGTTACAAAAGCCGCTTGTCCGGGTTGTAAATATTGGTTGGCATCGGATCCGGCCGGAACAGGTGTTCCATTGGAAAGATCAACGGTAACATATCCCCCGCGAGCATTCAAATTGGGATCCCACACGTAATATTGGTTCGTGTTCAGGTTGGTGGAATTTGCCAACACATCGTTCATATTGACAATGGCACGGTACGGGTTTCCGATAAAATTAAATTCACCGGCCGTTTGGCTCAAACTGCTGTTGGTATTATCAGCGGTGTTCAAGCTTCCGGTGGCGCGCAAAGTTGTGTTTGTCGGTATGGTGCCATTATTGGTCAAATCAATACTTCGGTCGCCGCGTACGAACAAACGGTAGGCTTTTCCGGCATCCAAAACATTCACGTCGGTATTGGCGATCGGCCCCCAGGTTTGTGCAACATTGTCAAAAAGAAACAAAGAAGGGTTTCCGGTAATTGTGGCATCAAAACCGTTTAGGCCAGTGGTGCTACCAGAAATGTGCGTACCAAAACCCGGGTTGGGATTGTCGGTACTGGAAATGGCACCTTCCTGCCAATTTTCGTGAATACTTGTAGCGGTGGTCACCGACGGACTGATAAACCGGAACGCGCGGCGCGCCGGAATGTAGCGTTGCACGGTCACGCCCGGAATGGTAACCGCCGAAGACATTGCCGCCAATTGCCCCAATTTGTTACCGTCGCTGATGAAGACGAGGCTTCCGTTGTTGGTGATGGTTCCGTTTACAGTTAACACCTGTTCAATGTTCAAAGTGGCCCCGAGGTTGATGGTGAGGTTGTTGACTTCTGTATCGGCGATCAAAGAAGCGGTTCCGTTGGTTATTTGCAGGTTATCATCCGAGCTTGCTATTCCACTGGGATCGGAAGGTGACCAGCCATTGTTGTATGTATAATTGGTAGTTGTTGGATTGGCAATCATTGTAATATTATCCAATGCAAATTGGTCGCGACTACCGCTTCCAGATACATCATCACCTGTCCAACGCAGGTAATAAAAACTTCCCGGAGGAATTGAGATTCCGATTATGTTAAAATTGCGATTATTGACAACCCAAACAGGGGATGTTGAAGCGATTTCGGGAGAAGCAATGTTTTCCGATGGGATCGAAGTGTAGGTTGAATTATCCGACGAGTGGCTAAAATTAAAGGAACTGGAGCGATCTTCACTATTATATACAAACACATCGTACTCAAGTTGCAATTCGGTAATTGTACTTCCGGTTTGGTTTTGAAATCTTAGTGTAAAACTTCCCGGAGTAAAATCACTTCCTCCCGGGAGTATTCCCAAACTTGTACCAGATGATCCGGTATTAAAAGCATATATGCCCCCAGTACCTACATTACCTGTTTCGCTCCCCATTGCAAAATCACCAGTAGTTCCCGTTGCCCCAAAAGGCAAATCACCATCGCTTAATCCCGTGGCCGACCACGTATTGCTGTCCAACTGACCAATGGTTGGGTTGGGTTGAAATCCACTGCCATTGAATGCCCCGTTGTTGGCATTGCTCACAGTAGTTTCAAAATCGATTTTAAAAGGGACGTCTGTTGTGGTGATCTGCCAGCCCAAAACCGGTTGCGGGGCGACCGAACCGGAAACACTTACCGTTGCATTGGGCGCACCTCCCCCCGAAATATCAACATTACCGGAATAAGTATTGTTGGCAAGCCCGGATTTTAAACGGACATAAATAAGAGTGTTTGCCAAAGTCCCACCAGTATATGGAACCATAAACGAATTGCTAAATGTGGTATCATCAATAGAAATTTCAAAATTAATAGGAGCTGTTAATGTTAAATTTCCTGTTGCGGGCGTAAGGTTTTGTGCTGAAACTGTAAAACTTTGCGAAACCGATGGTCCGGAACCGGTGAAATAATCAAGGTTATTTAGAGAAGAAGGAGCAACAGAAATAAACGTTGCGGTAGCGAGTGTACCCGATAAGACAACATTATCAAAAAAACCGTAATCCGCCTCGCCATCTTGTTCTGCTTTCAAAATAATATAAACACTTGTGGAACCATCTGGAATGTTAATCGTTGTGGTACCGCTATCACTGAAATCACTCCCTCCATTAACCAATAAAACATTTCCCTGTGAAATACCATCAATGAACACTTCGTAATTAATGTCATCACCATTATCCCATTCAAATACATTCCAATCAAAAGAAAGTGTTACATTGGTATAACTGCTAACGTTTTGGGATGCAAAAGTCAATGTATGCTGACCTGAAACACCGCCATTGGGATTGTCGAGATCCTGCATAAACCAAAAATTTGCACCATCAGTAGCGGTCAAGCCTTCTTGCCCTGAAGGGGTTTGTGCCCAAATATCATCAACAATGGAATAAGTAATGGGATTAGGAGTAAAAGACCACCCGCTTCCTTCAAAACTTTGTGAGGCAATTGTCGCTTGTCCCAATACCACCATGGGAAATGACAAAAAAATTATACACGCCAAATAAAGCGTTCGTAATTGTGTTTTCATAAAGCAATAGAATTAAGAAAAAACATTCGATTTTCTCAAAATTAAAGCTTTTATATTCTTATAAGGAAATAATATGCATAAAAAAACTAATTTTTCGATGAAAAGTTTATTTTTTCGTTCAATAACGTATTCATTTTGCCATTTTGTTAATTTTAAAACAGTAAAATTGATAATTTTTTCAAATAAAATAGGTGTTATTGCGAAAAAATTAGGTTTACAGTCGAAATTTCAAATTTTTTCTCCCGGTTCAAAAGATAAATTGGTACTACCACAAATTGTGTGGGTCGGAAGACGGGGGACGGAAGACCGAGGTTGCAGGCTTCAGGGTTCATTTGAGTTTATGGGGAAAACAACCGAAAATGTCGCGATAAATAGCACTATCAAAGCTAAATCCTTGTTTCTAGCTTCGGTCTTCCGTCTTCCAGCCTTTAAAACCAAAATGCTTTATGAATTGAGGTTTTATATTATTTCCACAAGGTTTGTGGTAGAACCGATAAATTCGAATCCCCAAGTTGAGGTAGGCAAGATACAAGACCAATAATTTTGAAATAACCGATCACTTGGAAAAACCAACCGTTTTTCTAGGCTTTTCCATTTTTGAAGATTTAATGGATAATTTGGGTTCAATCGCACCCACAACCCACTCCGCTACTACCACAAGCTTTGGTGGTTTTCTTTTTGCCTTTCCAAAAGAATTTTTTGATCAAAAATCCCACGGCGACAATAAAGAGGGCGAAGACTAAAATTTCTTGCAACATGCTTTTTATTTTAAAAGTTGAAATGCCACCAAGGCCGCCACATAGGCTATTCCGGTCATAATAACCAATTGCAATACCGGCCATTTCCACGAATTGGTTTCGTATTTCACGATCGCCAAGGTGCTCATGCATTGCATCGCAAAAGCGTAGAACAACAACAAACTGATGCCACTGGCAAAATTGTAGAGCGGCCCGCCCAACACGGGATTTTTTTCCGCTGCCATCCGTTCTTGAATGGTGGCCTCGTCGGCACTCCCCACACTGTAAATGGTGGCCAAAGTGCCCACAAAAACTTCGCGGGCGGCGAACGAACTGATCAGCGCAATTCCTATTTTCCAATCGTAGCCCAATGGGGCAACAATGGGTTCTATGGCTTTTCCGGCAATGCCAATATACGAATTTTCCAATTTATAGGAAGCGATTTTTGTGTCCAATTCTTCTTGTGAAAATTCGGCAGGAAGGGTATTTTCCATATAATTTTCCGTCACGATCGCTTCCGCGCGGTCAAAATCGCCGGGGCCATAACTTGCCAATACCCAAAGAATAACCGAAATCGCCAAAATAATTTTTCCCGCACCGACCACGAACGATTTTGTTTTTTCGACAATGTTGATGGCCACACTTTTGAACATCGGCAATTTGTAATCGGGCATTTCGATCACAAAAAAGGATTTTCCTTTGATATTCAACACCTTGTTCAGGCCCCAAGCGGAAATCACGGCCGTGGCAAAGCCCAAAATGTACAAGCCCATCAACGTGAGCGCTTGCAGGCCGATGAACCCAAAAAATGTTTTTTCCGGGATCACCAATGCGATAATGATCAAATAAACCGGCAAACGCGCGGAACAAGTGGTGAACGGAATCACCAAAATCGTGATCAGCCGTTCTTTCCAGTTTTCAATGTTCCGGGTCGCCATAATTGCCGGAATGGCACAGGCGGTACCCGAAACCAAGGGCACCACGCTTTTTCCGCTCAGTCCAAACCGGCGCATGACGCGGTCCATTAAAAAAACCACGCGGCTCATGTAACCACTTTCTTCCAACAGGGAAATGAACAAAAACAAAAATGCAATTTGGGGGATGAAAATCACGATTCCGCCCAAACCGGGAATGATTCCTTCCGCAATAAGGCTGGTAAACGAACCTGCCGGCAAGGTGTTTCGGGTCCATTCGCTCAAAAATGCGAACAAGCGGTCGATCAAATCCATTGGGTAACTGGACCAGCTGTAGATCGCCTGGAAAATCAACAACATAATGGCAAAAAAGATCACGTAGCCCCAAACTTTGTGGGTCAACACCCGGTCCAATCTCGACCGCAGATCGGTGGCCGCAGCGGCATCGACCGTCATTGCTTTTTTTAAGGTATTGTTGATGAACTGGTAGCGCGCAATGGTTTCTTTTTGTTGCAAGCGTTTGAGCTCGCTTTTTTCCTTGGGGCTGAAATTTTTTTCGGGCTCGGTTTTTTTTCGGTTCAAACGGCCAAAATTCACATCTTGTGTGATGACCAACCACAATTTGTACAAAGATTGGTTGGGGAAGGTTTTGCGCAAATTATCGAAATATTCCGGGTCGATCGACGAGGCGTTCAAACACGGTTCCGTCGGCAATTGGCCGTAGTTGGTGATGAGTTCTTTCAGCTCGTCAAATCCTGTTTTTTTACGCGCGCTGACCAATACAATTTTCGTGTGCAAGGTTTTTTCCAACAGGCCAACGTCCAAAGAAATTCCTTTTTTCGACATTCTGTCGGCCATGTTGATCGCCAAAATGGCGGGAATCCCTAAATCTTTGACCTGGGTGAAAAGCAACAGGTTGCGTTTCAGGTTTTCAATGTCGCTGACCACCACGGCGACATCCGGAAAATCTTTGTCGTTTTTGTTGAGCAACAATTCGATGACAATATTTTCGTCCAAGGAAGAAGCATTCAAACTATAGGTTCCGGGAAGGTCCAGAATATGCGCTTTCAAACCGCGTGGAAGTTTGCAGATGCCTTCCTTTTTTTCAACGGTGATGCCCGGGTAGTTCCCGACTTTTTGGTTCAGCCCCGTCAGCTGGTTGAAAACCGAGGTTTTTCCCGTATTCGGGTTTCCGATTAACGCTACATTGATTTGTTTGGCCATAGTTAAGAAAGAAATTCAATTTCAATCTGCTCGGCGGTTTCTTTTCGAATGGCCAAATGGCTGCCGTTGATGTTCAAATACATTGGGTCTTTGAAAGGCGCAATTTGAAGCAATTGGATTTCGTTTCCCGGCAAACACCCGAGTTCAAGCAATTTTAGGGGAACCAACTCCGTGGAAAATTCTTTGATGATGCCCCGCTGTCCAAGTTTTAATTGTGATGCCTTCACGACAGGTTTTATTTAGATTGAATTTAAACAAGGCAAAAGTAAGCTAAATACTTGGGTTGGGAAAATCGGAGAGGGAAATTTTTGGTGGGTTTCAAAATCTTAAGTTGGAACTCAAAAAATTCCAAACAAAAACCCGGAACCGGGTTGGTATTCCAATTTCAAAATTTCGATATCGTTCAGTAATTTTTCGATTGCCTTTGGGTCGGTGCCGTCGTAAAACCCGCGAATGCGTTTTTCTTTGTCCACCAACACAAAATTTTCGGTATGGATCATATCGTACGGCCCACCGTTCCCTTTGGTTTTGGTGACCAAATAGGATTTTCGCGCCAAATTGTAGATTTCTTTTTTGCTGCCGGTCACCAAATTCCATTTTTTGGGGTCCACGCCTTTTTCCAATGCATATTCTTTTAGCCGTTCCACAGTGTCAATTTTTGGGGTCACCGTGTGCGAAAGCAACAACACATCTCCCTCGTTTTTCAAGGCTTTTTGAAGTTGCAGCATGTGACCGGTCATGATCGGGCAAATGGTTTGGCAGGTGGTGAAGAAAAAATCGGCGACGTAAATTTTTCCGGCATAATCCGCTTGGGTGATGGTATCGCCATTTTGGTTTATGAGCTCGAAATCGGCAATGGTGTGGTATTTACGAACATATTGGATGCTAGAATCCACCAATTCCGGGTTGACTTCGCTGGGTTGGTAAACGGGAAGTTTCGGGGTTGGTTTTTTTAACCCGTATATGATGGAAACGATCACTGCCGAAAGCACAAAAAGGGTGACGGCGAATCCTTTGTATTTTGCAAAAAAACGAAGCATTGGAACCGGTTTTTGATCGGTGCAAAATTAGTGTTTTTTAATGGATCGAATTGAAAACATTGGTTAAAATAATAAGAAAGCAAATTGGTCCCAACCCGTTTTCCCATGAACGGGGAAAAGCGTATTTTTGCCGGAATTCAAGCCGAAAAAATCCATGGATCCGTTTTTTATAAAAGCCATACAATTACTGCTCAGTTTGTCGTTGCTCATCGTTTTGCATGAGTTTGGGCATTTTATCCCCGCGAAAATTTTCAAAACGCGTGTGGAAAAATTCTACTTGTTTTTCGATGTGAAATTTTCGCTTTTCAAAAAGAAAATCGGCGAAACGGTATACGGTATCGGTTGGTTGCCTTTGGGCGGTTATGTGAAAATTTCCGGAATGATCGACGAAAGCATGGACAAAGAACAAATGGCGCAACCGCCACAACCGTGGGAATTTCGCAGCAAACCCACTTGGCAGCGATTGATCATTATGCTCGGCGGCGTCACCGTAAATATTATTGTCGGTGTGTTGCTGTTCATTATGATCGTTTTTGTTTGGGGAAGCTCCAAAGTGGAAAGCATGCCCAAAGGTTTTGCCGTAACGGAACTGTTCGAAGAATTCGGATTTGAAGACGGGGATCAAATTTTGAAAGTCAACGGCGAACAATTCGAAAATCCGTTGGACATCAACCGGCAACTTTTTGTGCGTGATGTACAAAACATTAGCGTTTTGCACCAAAATGGGGAAAAAGAAACCATTTCCGTTCCGGAAGAAATTGGCTCGCAAATGTGGCAAAAAGGAATAATGCAGCCCTTTTCCCCACGTCGCTATGCCGGTGTGGATAGCGTGGTGGCCGGAAGCCCCGCGGCAAAAGCTGGCTTACAAAAAGGCGATAGCATTGTGGGCATAAACGGTTCAAAAATTGTTTATTGGAACGAATTTGCAGAACAGGTCGATCAAAACAAGAACAAAACCATCACGCTCGAATATGTTCGGGACAACGAAACGAAACAAGCCCAAATTGTTCCCAATTCGGAAGGCAATATTGGGGTTTATATTTTCGGTGGAGCGCTTTATGAACTGGAAAAAGTGCACTATGGTTTTTCCGAAAGCATCGTCAAAGGTTTTGAGCTTGGCTATTGGACCTTGCACGATTACGTGGCGCAGTTCAGTTATGTTTTCACTGCAAAAGGCGCAACCCAACTCGGCGGGTTTGGGGCGATCGGCAGCCTTTTCCCCGATCAATGGGACTGGCAGCGTTTTTGGGCTACCACGGCTTTTATTTCCATTATTTTGGCGTTCATGAACATATTGCCCATTCCGGCCTTGGATGGCGGTCACGTGATGTTTTTGCTCTACGAAATGATTTCCGGACGGAAACCCAACGAAAAGTTTATGGAATATGCGCAAATGGTCGGATTTTTTATTTTGATCGCGTTGGTTTTGTACGCCAATGGAAACGATGTTTATCGTTGGTTGTTCGAATAAAAAAATTCAAGTCAAAACATTTTGACGATTTAAAAAAACACGTATATTTGCATCCGCTTTGAAGAAGCAAAAATATTCCTCCTTAGCTCAGTTGGTTAGAGCATCTGACTGTTAATCAGAGGGTCCTTGGTTCGAGCCCAAGAGGAGGAGCAAAAAGATCGGCACTTGCCGGTCTTTTTTGTTTTATGAAGTTATGTACGTCGTTTATATCCCTTATTCGAAAAAACTGGACCGTTATTACACGGGTTCCACTTCCAATTTTGAAACGAGAATGAAGTTTCATGATTTGTCGCCATCCAACAAATTCACAGGAAAAGCCGATGACTGGGAATTGTTTTTGAAAATTGATTGTGAATGCAAAAAACAGGCGCTCTCAATAGAAAGGCACATCAAATCCATGAAAAGCAAAACCTATATTCAAAACTTAATGAAATATCCAGAAATGATCGTTAAGTTGAAAAAACGTTTTGCGTCAAACCAATAAAAACCCAATCATTGCTAATTGGGTTTTTACGAAGATTTTAAAAAATCGGAAAATTATTCTGCTGTTTTCTTAGGAAAAACATAGGTCAGTCCAACGCCCAAAACTTCCCGCACCTGAACTGCTTCCACCGCATTGTCGTCATAAATGGCTTGGAAAAGCAAGCTTGCCGATAAATAATCGTTCACTTTCATCATCAAGTTCATTGTGTAGTCCAAATCCACGTTTTGGGGGTCTTCCAAGTAATTGGAATAAAGGGAAAGAATGTTTTCCATGGTCACATTTTTCACCAAATCAAACTTCGCATAGGCGCCCAAAGAAGCTCCAAATTCGTAACGGGTGGATTCGCCGGGCTGCACGCCGAAATAATCGCCATCCACATAACCGGGGTAACTTGTGAACTCGTTGTCCACGATAATCAACTTAGAGGTCAATGGTGCGATGTTCACTTTTAGGTTATCGCTTTTTTTCCACAAAATACCGGGGCCAAATTTCAAATA
>DASSWG010000142.1:0-24293 GCA_035705295.1 Flavobacteriaceae bacterium | reverse complement strand
CGCGCGGCTTTGCGAAAAGGATTGTTGGATTGGATCGGACAGGCAAATCCCGATGTGCTTTGTTTGCAAGAAATAAAAGCGAATCCCGATCAATTCGATGAAACGGTTTTTCACGATGCGGGTTATCCATATTGTTATTGGCATCCGGCGCAAAAAAAGGGGTACAGCGGAACGGCGATTATCAGCAAAACCAAGCCCAACCACGTGCAATATGGAACGGGGATCGATTATATGGATTTTGAAGGAAGAGCAATTCGGGCGGATTTTGACGATTTTTCAGTGATGAGTTTGTATTTGCCCTCGGGAACGAACATAGCGCGATTGGAGCATAAATTCCGGTTTATGGCCGATTTTCAGGAATATGTTGACGAATTGAAACTACAACTTCCGAATTTGGTGATTTGTGGCGATTACAATATTTGCCACGAAGCCATCGATATTCACGACCCGGTGCGGTTGAAAAACACTTCCGGATTTTTGCCGGAAGAACGCAAATGGATCAATGCATTTATGCAATCGGGTTTCACCGATTCGTTCCGCCATTTGAACAATGACCGACAGGAATATTCGTGGTGGAGCTATCGTGCGAACGCGCGCAACAACAACAAAGGCTGGCGCATTGATTATCATTTGGTGGCCCATCCGTTGCGCGAAAAAATTGCGCGGGCTGTTATTTTGCCCGAAGCAAAACACAGCGATCATTGCCCGGTTTTGTTGGAGTTGAGCAAATAAAATTTAAGTTGAAATTAACGAAAACCAAAATTACACCTTATGAAAAACATTGTTTTTTTATGCATTACGGTTTTGCTGTCAAGCTGTAACAACGGAAAAACGGGATCAAATGATCATAATTTGATGCTGATTTCCATGGGATCGCTGCATGGCGCCGGAAAAGAGGGAATTCCTGCTCAACGAACGGTAATTGCTTCCAAAGCGGAATGGGAGGCACTCAAAGCGAAAATGAACTCGGTCAATTCCGTTTCGGCCGATTTTAAGAACGATACAATCGATTTTTCAGAGGAAGTGGTCATTGCCATTTTTGAGCCGGTAAAAACCACAGGGGGGCATTCGGTTTCCGTTTATGAAACATTGGAAACCAACGAAGAATTTCGAATAAGGGTGAAAACGACCGCTCCCGAAGGAATGGCAACCAGCGTAGTGACACAACCCTATTATTTGGCAAAAATGAAAAACCCCTCCAAACCGATAATTTTTGAATAGAATTGGAAGGGAATTGTTTTTTTCTCGCAAAATCAATCCAACTTCATTTCCGGAACTTCGCCATCGATGATCAATTCTCCTTCGGTGGCTTTTTGAATTTCTTCCACGCTTACGCCTGGGGCGCGTTCCAATAATTTAAAACCGTTTTCGGTCACTTCCAAAACCGCCAAGTTGGTCACTATTTTGGTAACACAACCGACCCCGGTCAGTGGCAAACTGCATTTTTTCAATAATTTCGATTCGCCCGCGCGGTTGGTGTGCATCATCGCCACGATGATATTTTCGGCCGATGCCACCAAATCCATTGCGCCACCCATTCCTTTCACCATTTTTCCGGGAATTTTCCAGTTGGCAATATCGCCGTTTTCGGCCACTTCCATGGCGCCCAAAATTGTTAAGTCAACGTGTTTTCCGCGGATCATTCCGAAACTCATGGCCGAGTCGAAAAAACTGGCGCCCGGCAAAGCGGTGATGGTTTGTTTCCCGGCATTGATCAAATCGGGGTCGGCTTGGCCTTCGTAGGGAAAAGGGCCCATTCCCAAAATGCCGTTTTCGCTTTGAAATTCCACGCTGATGTCGTCGCGGACAAAATTGGCCACAAGGGTCGGAATTCCAATTCCGAGGTTCACGTAATATCCGTCTTGTACTTCTTGCGCAATGCGCTGGGCGATTCCATTTTTATCTAAACTCATAATAATTTGAGAATTTGAAAATTCGTTAATTTGATAATATGTTTGTTCAGGCCAAGGGTTTTTTGATTGAAAGGGACTGCACATTTTTAAATTCAGTTAGTCAACCGACCAATCCAAAACGCCCAATATATCTTCTTTTCCGAAATAAATATAAATTGCGCCGTTGGGTTTTAGCAATAAATGGTTGATGTCGAAGTCAGATTCCCTAAAAAACAAATGGGTAATCAAGCCATATGAATCCACATATATATGATTTTCTTTATCAGCTTTTATATTGGAATTTTTTGTTCCAATTAAAAAAGCTTGGTACCTGTCCGAATTATCTTCAATCCAGGTCCAATATCGTTTGTAATTTGAATCCTTTTTGATGTGGTCATTTTTGCTGTACAAATGAATCATCGTTTTTTTGTTTTCGTTGAAATCATTTCCAAGGGTTTTAACGAGAAATGTTTTGAATTGCTGAAGCTGAATCGAATCCAATGCACCAATTTTTCTATGTGGATAGACTTTTTTTACCGTTAGCGTGTCATTTTCAAAAATTTTGAAGTAGAATTTTCGCTCGTCCAAGGACTCAAAATCATCTTCGGTCATTTGCTGGTTGTTTTCATCCACATACACCACATTTTTACTGTTTTGGCATACAGCAAATTGTATAAAAAAAGCGAATAGTATTGTGAAAATCCGTTTCATAATTTAAGGTGTTTATTTGGGCAATAATTTAGGTTAAAATTTTTTCAAACCGTCATATTTTCAAATTACCGAACAGTCAACTGCTCAATTCGTTTTTCATAATTTTTCCCTTCAAAAATCCGCTGTACAAAAATTCCGGGAATGTGAATTTGGTTCGGGTCCAATTCACCGGGTTTCACTAATTCTTCCACTTCGACAACCGTGGTTTTTGCTGCTCCACACATCACAGGGTTGAAATTGCGCGCGGTTCCTTTAAAAATTAAATTTCCGACTTCGTCGCCTTTCCAAGCTTTTATAAAAGCAAAATCTGCTTTGAAAGCTTCTTCCAACACGTAATTTTTTCCGTTGAATTTGCGGATTTCTTTTCCTTCGGCAACTTCGGTTCCGTAGCCTGCTGCTACAAATATTGCCGGAAACCCGTGTTGTGCGGCACGGCATTTTTCGGCCAAGGTTCCTTGTGGGGTCAGTTCCACATCGAGTTCGCCGGAAAGCATTTGGCGTTCGAATTCGGCATTTTCGCCCACATAGGATGCGATCATTTTTTTGATTTGTTTCTTTTTCAGCAACAAACCAAGCCCAAAATCATCCACGCCGGCGTTGTTGGAGATGCAAGTGAGGTTTTTTACGTTCAAACGAACGGCTTCGGAAATGCTGTTTTCGGGGATTCCGCACAATCCGAACCCGCCGAACATCAAGGTCATGCCGTCTTTAAGGCCGCTAAGGGCCGCTTCCACATTCGGGGTTGTTTTTTTTATCATTGGAATTTTTCTTTGCCGAAATTTACAAAAATTTATTTCCGGTCACAACAAGCATTTTAAAAATAGGGGAACCGAAAAATTTCCCGCACAGGGAATGTTGTTGAAAAAAAGGTCTTTTAAGGATTTTATAACACAGGAATGCTGTAAATTGATTCGGTATTGATTAACTTTGGGGAGCAAAAATTTTTAGTAACCATAAAATATAAACAATTATGTCATTTGAATTACCGAAATTACCGTACGGCTTTGACGCCTTGGAACCACATATCGATGCAAAAACCATGGAAATCCACCACGACAAGCATCACGCGGGTTATACGTCAAAATTAAATGCCGCTATTGAAGGACCCGACCTTGATGGAAAAAATATAGAAGATATTTTGAACAACCTCGATATGTCGAACGCTGCCGTGCGCAACAACGGCGGCGGGTTTTATAACCACAGTTTGTTTTGGGAAGTGATGTCGCCCAATGGTGGGGGACAGCCTTCGGGCGAATTGGCTTCGGCCATTGAGGATGCTTTTGGGTCGTTTGAATCGTTCAAAGATGCGTTCAGCAAAGCGGCTGCGGGTCAATTTGGTTCCGGATGGGCATGGTTGTGCGTGCACAGTGGCGGAAAAGTGGAAATTTGCTCTACTCCCAACCAAGATAATCCATTGATGCCGGAAGTTGGTTGTGGTGGGTCCCCAATTTTGGGATTGGACGTATGGGAACACGCCTATTATTTGAACTACCAAAACAAACGGCCGGATTATATCAATGCTTTTTTCAATGTAATCAATTGGGACGAAGTTTCCCGAAGGTACGAAGAAGCGAAATAAACAATCTGCTTTTGCAGCAACAAACCTTCAAGGTTTTCAAAACCTTGAAGGTTTTTTTGGTTGATTTCAATAAAAAAGGCAGTTTAAAAACCGCCTTTTTTGCCCCAAATTTTACCATAAACTTAACCTACTTATGTTATGGTTGTCCAAATGTAATGTATTTTATTTAATGTGCAAACAAATTCGTTTATTTTTTTATAAAAAAACAAAAAAAGTACGATGCCCCCTGTGTTTTATTGGTCAATAAGCCCTTTCCTTGTTTCCTTCGTAAAAATTTATGAATGCTCGGTTGACCACTCGTTTTCCCCCTGGAGTGGGGTAATCGCCGGTGAAATACCAATCGCCCAAGTTTTTGGGACAGGCTTTGTGCAATTTTTCGATGGATTGAAAAATCACCTTTACATCGGCTTGAACGTGTTCATCACTCAACAATTCGGCGATTTTGTCGGAAATTTCTTCGGTCGTAAAAGGGGCGTAGATTTCTTTTACAAAATTTTGAACTTCATGATCTTCCAAATCGACTTGTGCCTTGCATTTTTCATAAACGGCCTTCACCAAATCGTATTGATTGGTGTCCTTCAGCAAAGCCAAAGCGGCCCGAAATGCCACAAAATCCTCCAAATTCGCCATATCGATCCCATAACAATCCGGATAGCGGATTTGTGGGGCCGAAGAAACCACCACTATTTTTTTTGGCCCGAGGCGGTCCAACATTTTCAAAATACTTTTTTTCAAAGTGGTTCCACGTACGATGCTGTCGTCGATGATCACCAAGTTGTCCTCGGGTTTCACCACGCCGTAGGTAACGTCGTAAACGTGGGCCACCAAATCGTCGCGGCTGCTGTCTTCGGTGATGAAGGTGCGAAGCTTAGCATCTTTGATCGCAATTTTTTCGGTGCGCAAGCGATGGCCCAAAATTTCGGCCAAGCGTTCATCGGTCAAGGTTTCTTTTTCCGATAAAATGGCTTCGTTTTTTTGGCGGTTCAGCTCGTCTTGTGCGGCTTCCACCATTCCGTAAAACGATGTTTCGGCGGTGTTCGGGATAAATGAAAATACCGAATTGATGGTGTCGTGATCGATTACTTTCAACACATCGGGCATCAGCAACCGCCCCAACATTTTGCGTTCTTTATAGATTTCTTTATCGCTTCCTCGGGAAAAATAAATGCGTTCAAAAGAACAAGCTTTCCGCTCAAGGGGCTCGATTATTTTTTTGATCGAGGTTTCCCCATTTTTCTTGGTGATCAGGGCGTGGCCGGGCGTAAGTTCTTCCACATCTTCAAAATCCACATTGAAAACGGTTTGAATAACGGGCCGTTCCGAAGCCACCACGACCACTTCATCATCTTGGTAATAATACACGGGGCGAATGCCCGAAGGGTCGCGCAGCACAAATGAATCGCCGTGGCCAATCAATCCGGCAAGGGCATAACCGCCGTCCCAATCTTTGGACGATTTTCGCAAAATTTTGGCGACGTTCAATTTGTTGGCGATGTGCGGGGAAGCTTCTTGTTTGTTGAACCCTTCTTTTTTCAATTTCTTGTACAATTTCCGGACTTCGGAATCCAGAAAATGGCCAATTTTTTCCATCACAGTTACCGTGTCCACCCGGTCTTTTGGGTGCTGCCCCAATTCCACGAGTTTGTTGAACAGTTGAAAAACATTGGTCATGTTGAAGTTCCCAGCGACGATCAAATTTCGGTGCATCCAGTTGTTTTGGCGCAAAAACGGGTGCACGCTTTCGATGCTGTTTTTTCCATAAGTGCCGTAACGAACATGGCCCAACAACACCTCGCCGAGGTAGGGCAAATGTTCTTTTTGTGCGGCAACGTCGTCGGTATATTCGGGATGAAGTTTTAACTCTTCGTTGATGCGTTCGTTGATTTGCGAAAAAATGTCTTGAATGGGTTGTGAATCGTTGGAACGAACCCGGCTGATGAACCGGTTTCCCGGCGCGGTGTCCAATTTGATGCTGGCAAAACCGGCGCCGTCCTGGCCACGATTGTGCTGTTTTTCCATCATCAGGTACATTTTGTTGACTCCGTAAAAAGCCGTGCCGTACTTTTCCTTGTAATATTCAAGTGGTTTTAGAAGCCGGATGAGCGCGATTCCGCACTCGTGTTTGATCGCATCACTCATTTGTTTTAGTGTTGAGTAGGAAGTGTTCAGTATGTTCTAAATATAAAAACAACAATTAGCTTTTAACGTCAATGTTGAACTGTGTCAAGGATTGAAAAACTTTCAACCGCTCGTCAATTTCTGGTTTTGTAAGTTGAAGCATGCGCTCGGCCCCAAATTTTTCCACGCAAAACGAAGCCAAATTGGAACCTTGTATTACCGCGTTTTTCATATTTCCAAAAGAAAAATCACCTGTTTTCGCCAAATAGCCGGAAAATCCGCCCGCAAACGTATCGCCGGCGCCGGTGGGGTCAAAAACTTCTTCCAACGGCAAGGCCGGTGCGAAAAACATGTTTTCGCCCGAAAATAACAAGGCACCGTGTTCCCCTTTTTTGATAACCACATGTTTTGGGCCCATTTCGGAAATTTTTCGAGCAGCCCGCACCAGGGAAAATTCACCCGAAAGTTGCCGCGCTTCTTCATCGTTGATGGTGATCACATCCACTTTGGAAATTACATGCTTCAATTCTTCCAAGGCGTTGTCCATCCAAAAATTCATGGTGTCCAAAACAATCAGTTTTGGGTTATTTGCTTGCTCGATCACGCTCAATTGGACGTTCGGGTGCAAGTTTCCTAACATCACGACCCCGGAATTTTGATATGCTTTTGGAACTTCTGGTTGGAAGTCGGCCAGTACGTTCAATTGGGTTTCCAAAGTGTCGCGGGTGTTCATGTCGTTGTGGTATTTCCCGCTCCAAAAAAAGGATTTTTCCCCTTTTTTAATTTCAATGGCGTCGATATTGATGTTTCGTTCCGTGAAAAAATTCAGGTATTCTTGTGGAAAATCATCACCCACCACGGAAACAATTGCACAATCCACATTGTATTGCGCTGCTGCCAATCCGATATAGGACGCCGCACCACCAAGAATTTTACCGGTTTTCCCAAACGGGGTTTCGATGGCATCAAAAGCGACGGAGCCCACGATCAACAATTTTTCCATAAGGACAACTTACATTTTTTTGCAAAGATAGGTTTTCTAAAGGGTTTGTGAAACAAACAAATTCCGAAGTCGTTTTGACCTTTTTATATTGAAAAAAATAGTATTCCAATGCCTTTAACGCATAAAAAACCGCAGTATAAAATACCACGGTTTATAAAAGGCATATGGCCTTTTTTTGTCTATTTTCCATCTTCCCCCAAAGTGGAAAACAAACAAAGCCAATGTTGTGAAATTGTCTATTTTCCTTTTTGCTTGAGCTTTCTTGCCCCAAAATAAGCACCTATGACCAAAGCGATGCCCACCAACCCATTGATCGGTGCCGCTGGGGTGGAATCATCGACATCCACATCAAAAAACGGGGGCAGTTGCGCATTCGATTCCCAAACGCTACAAACCGTTAACAAAAGGATCAGAAGCAAAACAAATTGTGCGTTGTTTTTCATATTGATTTTCATGGTTTCCAAGTTTTAGGGGTTAGTGGTTACTCAATGATCAATTTTTCGGTATGGGTTGCCTGGCCTGAGCCTGTCGAAGGGTTGTGGGATATTTTCACCAAATAAATCCCGGCGTTCAAATGGAGGTTTTTCACCGAAAGCTTGTGGTTGCCCGCCACGGTTTGCACAGTTTGGAAAACTTGCCTGCCCAACAGGTCGTGCAGTACAATCTCCACTTCCGCTCCGGGGTTTAAACTTGTACGGATAAAAAACCCATCGTTTTTCACCGGGTTTGGGTAAATTGAAAACCCTGTCAAACCATTGTCCTCCACGTTCATCAATGCGTCAAAGACAATGCTGAAACGGTCGGGTTCCACACTTGCATCCACGTTTTCATCAACATTGAAATTGATAGTGGTAACCGCATTGTTCGCCAATTGGGTTTGCGTACCCAAATAATTGTCCTGCAAATAGGCTGTGACATTTCCAAGATTGGCGGTTTCCACTTTGAACACATAGTTTTGAAAACGGTACTGGTTGACAAAGAGTTCCAAAGTTTCCCCTTTCACCGGTAGCGCACGGTGTTCGATGCTCAAATATGCGGATCCGTTCACCACGGCAAGGTTTTCGTCGAGGTTGCCCAGTTTTGTGGCGTCGTTGGAAAGTACCGCATTGGAACCGCTCGGCGAAAAATTCACCCGTAAACCGTCGCTTGCCGAAGAGTTGCTGATAAAAGCATTTTGTTCCCAAAGCTGCACATTGATAAAAGTATTGGTATTGCCCGGCCGAAACACGTTGGTTCCCGTTTCAAAGACCGCTTTGTCACCTTCAGCGATTACCAAAAATGCGGGTCCATTAGTGGCAGTTTGCAAAAAAGCCCCTTGTCCTGGCTGCAAGAATTGGTTGGCCTCGGAACCAGACGGATTGGAACCCAAAGGCAAACTCACCGTGACATAAGCGCCCCGTGTGCTGAGGTTCGGATCCCATACATAATAATGATTGGGGTTCAAATTGATTGAATTGGCCAACACGGAATTCATATCGACAATGGCCTGGTAAGGGTTTCCAATGAAATTATATCCATTGGCAACTTGGCTCATACTCGGATTGGTGTAAATGCCCGTTTCCAAACTGCCCGTTGCGCGAAGCGTGGTGTTGGTGGCAACCGCGGCGTTGTCGGTCACATCGATGGAACGATCGCCGCGTACAAATAGACGCAAAGGCGTTCCGGCCGTTAAGGTAGTGACGTCGGTGTTGGCAATGGTGGTCCAAGCTTGCCCTGTATTGTCGAACCCAAACAATGATGGGTTGCCACTGGGCGTGCCGTCAAAGCCGTTTGTTTGATCGACCGTGTTTCCGGTGATGTGCGTGCCGTAGCCGGAATTGGGATTATCGGTATTGCTGCTTGCCCCTTCCTGCCAATTATTGTGGATGTTGTTGGTGGTAGTCACCGCCGGAGAAACAAATCGAAAAGCGCGTCGGGCGGGAATATAGCGTTCCACCGTTACATTTCCAGTAATGGTGGAGCCCGCCGGAACAATCCCGAGCTGCCCCGTACCGGACGCGTTGCTAACAAAAACAAGATTACCATTATTGACTATGTCGCCGTTGATGGTCAGCACTTCTTCTATGTTCAAAGTGGCACCGGAAGCTACTGTTAAATTATTGAGTTCAACATTCTGGTTGAAACTTGCCGTACCGGAAAGTACTTGCACATCGTCTGTAGCAGTGATATTTCCGTTCGGGTCTTGGGGTGTCCAAACCCCGTTGTCATAGCTATAAAGCGAAGTATCGATAGTTACCGACAATGCCGAAGAGGCCGAACTAGTGTTTCCCGCCGCATCGGTTGCCGTTGCGGAGATGTTGTGCGTGTTGTCCGATAAAGCGGTCCCGGGTGTAAACGACCAGTTTCCCGTTCCGTTGGCGATGGTGGTACCAAGGTTTCCATCAATGGAAGAAATTAGGGTTACAGTTGCATTTGCTTCCGCGGTTCCCGTAAAAGTCGGGGTATTGTCCGCCGTAGTATTGTCCGTATCGGAAACCCCGTCATCCGAAGCTGCTGCCAAATCGGGCGTGGAAGGCGCGGCGGGGGCAACGGCGTCCACCAATACACTGGCGGTGCTTCCCACCGAATTTAGTGTGGTTGTAAGATTATTTCCGGCAGCATCCTGCAAAGTTGCCCCATTTTCTTCGATAGCGGCGCCCACGGCAATTCCATCAAGATCGCTATCACCTGTTTGTACCGTATATCGGAATACCAATGCCGAAGTCCCAGAACCACTTAAATAACTTGCATACCGGGTGCTTGCCCCAATGGTCAAAGCGATGCGCGGGATGCCGCCAGCAGTGTTCACGGTCACATTTTCGGAAGAATTTACCGTGAAATCCATATTTTGCCCGGCGGTATAGGTGGCATTGGCGGGAACGCTTACACTGCTAACGACCGGAGCGGTATCGTCCACATCGGTCACGGTCACATTGATGGTTTGGTTGGTGGTGTCCGTACCGTCCGAAGCGGTCACCTGGACGGTATAAACATTGTCGGTATTTGAGTCTGCAGGGTTTTCAAAATCGGGCGCCGAGGCAAAAGTCAAGGCGCCACTATTGGTATCGATGTTAAAATCACCGGAATCCGCGCCGCCCGTAATACTGTAAGTGATGGGGTCGCTGTCCGCATCGGTGGCGGTAACTGTCATCACAGCAGAGGTGTTTTCGACCACGTTTGCCGTGGTGGCGGAGGTAAATACCGGAGGAGAGTTGACGGCAACGGGTTGCCAGGTCATGGCGTCTAAAGAGAGATAATCATCGATACCGTTAATTTCTATAATATATTCATCAATGATTACATTGGAATTATTACTTCCCCCGAAGGATGCCATGTTAATCTCGGTAAACCCGTTATCAATATTGGCGTCATAATTGAAACTAGGATTGGTGTCCGTTGCAGTAAATTGGGTCACCCCGTTAAGTTTGCCTGTAATGGTACATGAATTTGATGCTGAAGAGGAATCGAATTCTAGGTAAATATATATACTTTTTAAGGTGAAGGCACCCAGGCCAGAAGCAGTTATAGAAAATTTCAAATCCGAGCCCGTCACTTCAACATTATCTATAAAAACATCGTCAGGCCCGGTTCCGGTCCACCCCAAACCGGGAAAACCGGTCTCAATTTTAAAAGTCTGTCCGGTGATTAGGGAATTAATGTTGAAAACCTGTCCATTACTGGTAAAAGTGAATGCCCCATCAGTTTCGTCTTCAAAGTCTGCGAGGGTTTGCGCCGACAGAAATTGCAGGCTCAAAAACATGCAAATGCTTGTAAAATAATATTTTTTCATGGCTCAATAATTTTTGTGTTCTCCTATTTTCAACTTTTGATAACGACAAATACAGTAATGCCGAAACATTCTGTATTTGTCATTTTTTCCAATCGATTTATCATAGACAAAACTTTATTAATTCCTTGGCGGAAAAATCCCTTCCAAGCAAATAATATAGTTCATCGCGAGATAGGGCTGTATGTTTTCAACAGGTTGGTTTCCGCCCGAAGACCCCACCACTACCGATTCGCTGTTCAACCCCACATCGGGGCTGGAAGCGTTGAATCCGAAAGTATTTATGAACTTTCTTGATTCTGGATAGCCCGGGGCGCCTATTGAAGCACCCGACGCTGCTTGGCTTTCCGTGGCGTTCGCGGAACTTACCTGAAGTTTTGCCGTATGCGTGTGCGAAGGCAGGTTGTTTTCCGTAAGGTTTGTGGTTTCATTTCCGGCCATTTGCCCCTCTCTATAATCGCTAAGCCCGGGGCCTTGGCCCGTCCCCACGGCTACCCGACCTCGCAAGTCCGGCAGGGCAAATGTGGTTCGACCATCACCTCCATAGGTGGTGCCCAAAATAGAAAACAAGGCGCTGTTAGCGGAAATGGGCAAAAGCTGCCCCTGGCAGAAAGCCCATCCCCTTGGGGCGAAAGTACCCGCGAATAATTTTACGATTCCTATAAATTCATCCATAATAACATAATTTAAGTGGTTTGTCGAGACAAAGCTAAACCCTCTCTTTCAGATAAAAACCCGTATAAATACCTGTTTTTTCCCGGGGTGGGGTTTTTAATTTTGGTTTTAATTGATTTAGGAGAGAAAAATATTTTGATGCGTGGATGTAAAACAGAAAAAACCGCCCTCTCCCCAACCCTCTCCAGAGGAGAGGGAGACAATCTATCTGTTTTTATATTATTTTAATTTACCATAAAAACATCTTGAAAATGACCCCTGACACCATAGATTTGAGACGATTAAAAACAGATGTGGAAAATTTTACCGTCAAAAAATGCAGGTTGCACCACGAGAAAATTGCCTATGACGAAGCCGCGAAAAAACCTTTGTACAAAGAAGTGGGGGACGAAAAGAATTTTGAACGGGTCGGGTTTTGCGCTATGTCCATACGGAAAAAACGCTTGGGTTGTGCACATTCGCCCGCAAACGCCAGGTTTGGGAACATGCTGAAATCCCTAGAATTGTACGATCCGACATTTATATTCCTTTGGGAAAAATTTGACAGGGTGATCAACGGAATTTATGCTTTGGACCACCAAAAAGGAAATCTTGAAAAGCGGATGGCAGAAAACCCCGCTAAAGAAACAAAGCAAAAAATCAAGGATATCGAGTCCAAACATTCGGAATTGACCGATGAACTTGTGTCGATCCGTAATAAAATACTGGAAAAAATAGATTGTTTGTTAAGTTAAGTGGGAAGTCCCGGCGAAATGGGTGTCAATCGACTTATATAACCAACAACTTGTTTGATATTTGAAGTCAATATTGTGCCGCCTTCTTTTTGATCAATCTCAACTTTTTGATCTTGGGCATTCAACAAAAAAGGGCCCAATGAAACTTCACTGCCTTTTTTTTCGTGCTCAGCCATTGCGCAGATGTCATTTTTTGAAAAATTGCCCTCTATGGAAATTTTTGTGCCGAATAGGATCGATTGGGTCAATAAAGGAAATATTCCATGGTTCAGGGCCAATTTTCCATTTGAATAATAGCACTTATCCAAACCCGTAATTTCCCAATTTTGCTGATTTAAAATTTCAAAGTCAAACCAAGGCCTAATGAAATCAACCCGTAAAACATTTAACTGAATTTTCTTTATGACCGTATCCGGATGTATGTTTAACGAGATTGTTTCCTTCTTTCGGTTTTTAGCTTTCCAGGTTAACGGGGTGCCTTCATCAATGACAATAAAACTGCCGGTATCTGTTTTGCCGTTCTGTAAATCCAACTCCATTTTAATCAACGCTGATTCATCTTGAACGATATCGTACCAATTGGAAGGATTGGCATATACCGGATACCAGTGTTCCGGGATTCCTCCCATGCCTGACATTGCCGAACTGGTAAATTTCTCTTTGGCCCTGTTCAATAAGTGATTTGTGTATAGCACATTTGAATCGGCATAATCAAGAATGTTTTCCCATATATCCGTAACCAAATAAGAACTGTTGTTAAAATAGCGATCCAGTTCCGGGATGGTATTGGCCAAAACAGTAAAAAGATAGGCCGCTTTATAATCGCCCGTGGGATTATCTGCCGAATGGGCATTTTTATATTTGTCGAGGTCTATTTTTAAAGGAATGGAATTGAGTTGGAGAATAGTTGAATGTGAATCCCCTCTTTTAAGTGCACTTTCTTTTTTGGGAATTGCTTCTTTTTCTGACAAGGCTGCAGCAAAAAGGGAAGTTAAATTTTGCATACCCAATTTTTTTAATTTTGAAGTGATTTAAAAAGAGCGCAAATCGAAAAACAAATTGCGCCCTTGTTGGTTGAAAAAAAAATTATTGTTTGGGGGAATAAGGAACAACTTTGCTTACCCAACCTATAATTTGCATCCCCGGCACTTTTATTTCACCATTTTGGAAATTGGAATCAAAATTATCTTCTGTTTTTCCATAGCCATAGCTGCCACCTATTGAAAAGGGGCCATAACCTACCGAAGCACTTGTTTTAATGGATTCTTTGATGTGCTCTTCTTCTTCATGGCTAAAATCGGCTTTAATGCTAATGTCCTTGGCCACAATGAACGCGACAGGGTACATCGGGATATAGCTCGAAGCATTTGAAGAATCGATTTTGCCATTGGAAACACCTCCTTCTTTAAACATATTGTTCGACCAACTTCCCAAACGGAACAAAGATTCGGAAAACCAGGGGCGCATAATGTTCACCTTGGCAATTTTTGCGGAAATCTCCACGCTGTCTTTATCCGCGCTACTGTTCGAATGTTCAAAACTCCCTTCCGCACTGGCTTTTACTTTCCATAGGCCATAGTTTACATTAGTGTCCACACTAAAACTATGTTCTGTGGATTTTGATCTTAATTTGGTATTCCCGCCACTAATTTTCAATTCTGTGAAATTCGGGTTTTTTTCATCTGTCCAGTCGGCAGGTGAGGGGTAACTGAACAACCATTTATCACCAGTTCCCAAAGAAGAACTAAACTTTCGATCTTCGCCCACGGCTTCTCGTGCTTTTTCAATTGCCTCCCTGATACCATCATTAATAGTCGTGTTCAGAATAGTCAATGCCTGCTCTACATATTTTGCGTTACCGGCAGTTAATTTTCTATAGGCCGATTTAATATTGTTTTCCAATAATGGAGCTTTGGCTTGCCACTTTCTATCAGCAGACGATTTGACCGCTTCATCTTTGGATTCCAAATCGTCCAGATATAAATTATAGGCACCTCTATACCCCATAATGGCAGCAACATAATCATCCATATTGGCTTGATAGTTCACATAATCTTTACCGTCGGTCCTTTTTGTTACCGTTTCATCTGTAAAAGGGTTCTTTTCTTCTTTTAACGGATGAAGATAATCGTACGCCTTGTTGTACATTTCTACTTGTTTGGGGTCTGGTTCAGTATCTGCATTGGCTCCATTGACTACTTCCTCATAATTTGTAGAAAGTGGGTTGTTGGAGTTTTGCCATTCCAATGACATCGGGGAAATTTGATCCACCATCCTCGAAAATTCTTCTGATGCTTTTAAGTCTCCAAGAGGGTTTGATGGAGTTCTGGGATTGGCAAAAGATTTTTTATTCAATGCGGCATTTTTTGAAAAATGAATAAAAGTTTCAGCCTCTTTAAATGGGTTTACACCACTCGATGGTTGGTAGGTAATGGCATCGAATAATCTGTCGTAAATTGCTTGCAACAATTCTTTTTCTTGTTCTTGTGTCATGATGTGTGATTTTTAAAATTAGATCCTACTCACTAAGGCTTTTCGGAATACGCACTATGGTCGGTCCATTTTTAAATGGTTTGGTTCCAATGAAAATCAATTTTTAACAGCACTTTTTAAAAGAATCTTCTTTTATTCACAAGGTTGTTTTAAAGGTGCTTCCGTATCCACGCAATAATTTCTTCGACTTTATCATCTATAAATCTTTCAACAGGATTAAAAGGAGAGCCATCAAAATATCGTGCATTGGTACCGGGGCCATCGGGACTTCCGTGGTCCTCATCAATGGATTTTCGCCATTTTTCTGCATGGTCCTTCCATTCTTGCTTATCCACAAGCGCAGGCTCTTTGAACCATACGTTCCAGGAAAGCAAGTTTCCGGACTGCAGCATATTGCCGGAGGCCAGGTTAAAAAGTTCCATGACGAGTTTGTTGAATTCATCGACAAGCGCATATCCTCTTTTTTTGATCGGGCCAATTTCCACTTCCACATTTCCAACGGCCCAAGCTTCCGAATGTTTGGCAAAACCGGGGCTTTCGAATAGTTGGGTTTCACCTGTTCTGACCGGGAAAATGGGTTGTTCGGGTTCTCCATGCTTATGCGTGGTGACAATAATCGCGTTTGCTTTTTTCGAAGGAAAAGGGTGGCCTGAAAAAAGGGTGCACAAGTTCAAAAATTCTGCGCCCAAGGAACTTTTGTGAGCACTTGGGCCAAACCATATTTTCCCTTCAACGGTCATATCTGCCGCGAGCGTTTTGTTGGTTTCGTCCACCCATCCCCTTTGTCCGGTAACGGTCACTTCCACATTTAAATAACCGATATCTTTAATATAAATGCCTTGTTGGGGACATATTATAGAATATATCCTCCCGGTATTGGTATAACCGAGCCTGGAAATATAAGGGGCGAACATTTGAAAGCACCTCTTGGGATCCGTTTTTCCCTTTTCGGTTTCCCAACTGAATTCGGGCCACTCCACTCCCTGCTGTCGTTGGAGCAGATTAATGTTTGCCATGTTGTCCAACATGGGCAGTGAGGTGAGATTGGGATTTGGATAGGCAAATTTAGGATTTGATTGGGCGAAGCCGCCTACCCATCCTGCTGGGATGTCTGAAATTTTTTTCATGGGTGGTTATTTTTTAAAATTATTATTCCTTGTCATCGCAAAAAGCCGCTTATTTGTCTTTATTGATATTCCCCTGAATCGACCACGCAAAATCGAGCTGCACCTGATTGACAAATATGGTGTCGTTCATCGAAATGTATTGATCGGTGGAGTAGCCTATATTTCCTTTGGCGGTGGCCAGGGCATGGCAGGACATACAATTAGTTTGTACGCCATATTGATATTGCGGGTCCATTTTGTTTTTAAATTGAAACACCTCAGGGCCAAAACCAGCTTCCAAATAGGGATTGAATGCAATTATAGGCTCGACATTCTCATTGGTTCCGCCGTTGATGGGCTGGTTGGGCCAAACCATGGCATAGGCTGTGGAAACCGCATAATGCGATGCTGCTCCTTGCAGTTGGGTTGGCCGCAGTTGGGCGGCAAATTTGGAACTCGGAAAGGAAGGATTGTCCTGACGGTAACTCCAGAAAAAAGTTTGCCAGGTCCAGTTACTGATTTCTTTCGTGGCCACATGCATCGCGGCCAACAAAACCAAATCGCCTGCCACGAATGCTTTGGTGTGGCCTTTATCCTGATGTTGATTGAGGTACATGGCGTCCTCTTTATCGAGTGTATAATGAATAAAATCGTTCAAATTGCAAGTGGCCTGCGCGATTTGTTCGTCCGAAGGGTTTTTTCCGGTAACCGGCACCAATTTTTTGTTTTTGGGTTGGCTGTTGTTCACATCCACATACACGTAGGTTTGCCAGGTGCTGGCACCGAAAGCTTTCGGTGGATTGGGGTTGCCGGGCCATGTGGGGATACGGATCAAGCCATCGCTGTTTGGTTTTCCCGCATAATAAGTGGGTTTGATGGTGATGCCGTTAGCGGGAAAATCCGGTATTTTTCCAATTCCGCCTTTTGTATAGTATTTGTTTAAAACAGATTGGTTGAAAATCAAATTTTTGGTCGCAAAACATGCAGCGCCCGGATTATAGGAAACCGTTTCAAACAATTGGAAAGTGGAGTCCACCACGGCATTGCGGGCAAACAATTGTGCGTGGAAAAACTGATTGGGCACTTGCAAATCCGTTCGTTCCGTTTTTTTGGGGTCGCAGCCGCCCTCTTGGTTCCCTTCGGCGGACAATTCGGCCAATTTTTCCACGCCCATCCATGTTTCAAAAACAAGCAAGGTGTCTTTTTGGTAAACTTGGTTCGTTTTTGCCGTGAGCCCGGCCCATATTCCCCAAGCATGTTTTGTAATACTGAGGGTATCGCGCTTGTCCAACCATGAATAAATGGTCGTGGAATCTTCAGGGAAATTGAACCAGGGAATGCCGAGGTTGGGCGGAAATTCTTGCGGTTCAATAATTGAAACGTAGTCTTCCGTTGTATTGTCAAGTTTTTGGGAGGATTCTTTACAAGAAAATAAAATTGCTACTATAAAGCAGGACAATAGTTGTATTTTCACGGTTTTCAACGAATTTGAATTTTTCATTTTATTGTTTTTTAAAAGGGATAATCCGTTAGTAATGTTGTAATTAAGAATAGCATTACACAAAACTAATCCAGTTCCTATAGAAAAATACCCGTAGAAACACCTGTTTTTTAGACGAAAGGCATTATCTTTCACAACAAATTATTAAACTTTAACAAAAAAACGCTTAAACATGCCAAAAGAAACCAACACTATCAGCTTAGCAACCGCCCAAATCTGGGCCAAAAAATGGCGGAAAGAAGAAGGCACTTACAATGCCCACCATGAAGTTCACGCCTTTCTGATCCCAAAAGAAGATTTAACGGAACTGCTTGCTGAAGATGTCGATGCGGTCCGTGCCTATGTTGGCGTCGATGAAAACAATGTGGAAAAATTGATGATTGTGGGAACTAAATTCAATTCGGAAACAGGCGAGTACGAAGATATGGTCCCCGGAGGAAACCCAGAAGGGAAAATTTATGATTTTACAACTCCTTGTCCGCCAATCTGCGATCCAGCCAGTCCCTTAAATGACATAGGTGAAAATTAACCATATCTTTCCATAGGTTATGGTGACAACTTTATTTTTTGTTGGTCAGGCTTTTTTACTGATCAATATTATCCTGTATGTAATCTATTATTCGAGCAAGGGCAATGCCTATCGGTTTTTTGTTGGTTATTTGCTGGCTATTTTTAGTATTCAATTAGTAATGTACGCATATTCGTCAAACGACTTGAACAACCACTTTTTATCCACCTATTATCTTTTTTTACAGTTTGTTTTGCTCAGCGGGTTTTTCTATTGGCTTTTCAAACCAGTCCAAAAAAAAATAAGCAGTGTGGTAAAATATGTTTCCATTCTTGTTTTTGCCGGTTTGGTGGCTCAATATATTTTTGACCCCGCTCTTTATTATGTGTTCAACACTTTGGGATTTTTGGCAAGCTCGGCCGTACTTATTATCTATACGGTTTTTTATCTGTATGAAATGCTCTCAAAAAAACTACCTTTCTATTACGTTTGTGTGGGACTGTTCATTTACTTGATGAGCAGTTCACTGATCTTTGTTATGGCCACCTCCCTCATATCCTTTGGTGATAAAATAAGTGTCTTGATCTGGAATATAAACGCCTTTTTGTTCATTGTCTATCAATTATTAATTTTATGGGAATGGAAACAAAGTTTTTTTCGGAAGAAAACGGCATAAGCCTCATCGTGTTGAGCGGTATTTTGTTGATGTTCCTCATGGGCATTGTGCTGTTGCTGTTCTTTTATTTTTCCAAAAAAAAAATCGTTCAAAAAGAACTGGAGAAAAAGAACCTCGAAATCATCCATCAAAAAGACCTCTTGGAAGCGAGTTTGGAAACAAAGGAAAAGGAACAAAAACGAATCGCCAGGGACCTGCACGACGACATCAGTTCCAAACTCAACATTGTTTCCCTCAATTGTGACCTGCTTTCCATGGGAAACTTGACCAAAAATGAACAAAACGAAGCGATAGAAATCATCGTCGGCCTTTCGGCAAAAGCCTTGGAAAATTCCAGGCGCATCGCCCATGGGCTTTTTCCGCCCGTTTTGGATGAATTTGGTTTGGACGCGGGACTAGAAGAATTGTGCAGCGAGTTCAAAAGCAATGGGGTGGCCATCAACTATCAAAACCGGGCCATATTCAAAAATTTTGAAAAAACCCGCCATCTGCATGTGTTCCGTATTGTGCAGGAATTGATGAACAACTCCCTTCGTCATGGCAAAGCCACCAAGATCGATTTGTTGTTTGAAAACGAAGGCGAAAAAACACGCTGTGAATATCGGGACAACGGCAAGGGTTTCGACCCGCAAAACAACGATCAAAAAAAAGGGCTTGGGATAAAAAACATCCAATCCCGGGTAAATTTTTTGAACGGCGAGCTTGTGATCGATTCCAAAATAAGTGAAGGAACCAAAGTAATTTTCAATTTTTAAAAAATGGCTGATCCAATAAAAATAGCCTTGGCGGAAGACGAAACCTTGTTCCGAAAAGGTATTTCGTTCATTTTGCAGCGCGAAACAGCATTTGATGTGGTTTTTGAAGCGGAAAACGGAATTGAACTATTAGCTTTTTTAAAGAAAATCAATCCGCTTCCCGATATTGTGCTCATGGATTTGAAAATGCCCGATTTGAACGGTGTGGAAACCACCCGGGCCATTGTGCAAGACTATCCGGAAATCAAAATAATTGCTCTGACCAGTTATGATACAAAAGCCTTCATCGCGAATATGATCTATATTGGGGCAGCTTCCTATTTGGTGAAAAACACCACTTCCAAAGAACTGATCGCCACCATAAAAGAAGTCGCCGCCAAAGGGTTTTGCTACAATGCCAAAATTATGGAAGTTTTGCGGGAAAATTCCGCTCAGTTGAAAAAAACCAGTCGGTTTTCTTTTGACGAAACCCTGACCAACCGGGAAGAAGAGATCATAAAACTGGTCTGCAAACAATACAACACCAAAGAAATTGCCGAAAAACTTTTCATAAGCCACCGGACCGTGGAAGGCCACCGGAACAGTTTGTTGTTGAAAACCGGTTCAAAAAACGTCGCGGGCTTGGTGGTGTACGCCATCTTGCACGATTTGGTCACCGCAGGCGATATGATATAAACGGTTGCTTTTATCCACTGCAACTGCCCACTGTCACTGCCTACTGCAACTGCCCACTGCCAACTGCACACTTTTTCACTTCCTCCCAAAATCCGCAGGAATTTCGCCCCAAGCTTTGGTTTCCCATTTCACGATTGGGGTGGAAAAACTGGTTTTTCTCAACCATTTTTCCGCCCGGTCGATCAATTTGAAAAGTTCTTCGTTTTTTTCGCCCTTTTTCAGTTTGGTGCGGCATGCTTTTTTTTTCACCCACCCAATGGCGATTTTCGAATCGGAATAAATGATGCGGTCGCTGTTGTGCTGTTTCAAAAAAGCCAAGCCGTGCACCAGTGCCAAAAATTCCCCGATGTTGTTGGTGCCCTGTTCAAAAGGGCCCATTTGAAAAAGCGTTTTTTTGGATTTGGTGTCCACGCCACGGTATTCCATTTTTCCAGGGTTTCCGCTCGAAGCTGCATCCACAGCGATGGAATGCAAATTTGGCGCGCCAATAAGCGCAAGTTGTTCTTTGGAAAGTGTTTTTTCCAATGGTTTTTTCCCTTTGTAGTCCGAAAACGTTTTGTCAAAAGCGGTTTTGGCTTCCGCAAAAGAAGAAAAAGCTTTGTATTGCGCGCCTTCAAATCCGGAAATCATGGTTTTGCAAGCTTCCCAAGTTTCATAAATACCTGGGTTTTTCCCTTTCCAAACGACGTAATATTTCTTTTTTTTTGCCATTACTCTTCGGGGAACAAGAGGTTTTCGATCACCCTTGGAAAATGTTCGTGTTCCAATTGGTGAATTTTTGCGGCAATTTGTTCCGCTGTTTCGTTGGGCGATAGTTCGGTTTCGAACTGTGCGATGATTTCGCCTTCGTCATAATGTTCGTTCACATAATGAATGGTGATGCCGCTTTTTAGATCTTTGTTTTCCACCACGGCTTGGTGCACGCGCATTCCGTACATTCCTTTTCCGCCATATTTTGGCAGCAATGCCGGGTGAATGTTGATGATTTTGTTAGGAAAATTTTGAAGAATATGTTTGGGCAACATCCATAAAAACCCCGCCAGCACGATCAAATCCGGGTTGGTGTCTTTCAAAATGTTCAACACTTCTTTGGTGTCGTACAGTGCGGCTTTGTCGAAATAAAGTGCGCTCACTTCCAACTCGTGCGCTTTTTGCAAAACCTTCGCCGATTTGTTGTTAGAAAGCACATGCACCACTTTCACATGGTCGCGCGGATTGAAGTAGTTAATGATATTTTCGGTATTGGTTCCGGTGCCGGAAGCAAAAATGACAATTTTTTTGGCAAAAGATGGGTTTTGTGATTTCAAAAGGAATTATATTTACAAAAATAAACGAACGTGTAAAAGTAAGCACTTAATTTAAAACCGCTAAAACCGAAACCATATTTTTGGGTTTGTAATGTGTTTTAAAATAAAGTTTTTTATTTTTGCACCTTAATCAAATTTTAAAAACACAAGATTATGTCAGACATTGCATCAAGAGTAAAAGCAATCATCGTTGATAAATTGGGCGTTGACGAAAACGAAGTAGTGAACGAAGCCAGCTTCACCAACGATTTGGGAGCCGATTCTTTGGACACGGTGGAATTGATCATGGAATTCGAAAAAGAATTCGATATCCAAATCCCGGACGACCAAGCAGAAAACATCGCCACCGTCGGCCAAGCAATTTCTTATATCGAAGAAGCCAAAAAATAACATGCTTTTATGGAGCTTAAGCGGGTAGTAGTTACAGGATTGGGAGCATTGACGCCCATCGGCAACAATATTGAAGAATATTGGGAAGCGTTGGCGCATGGGAAAAGTGGCAGTGCGCCGATTACCCACTATGATCCTGAAAAATTCAAAACGAAATTCGCTTGTGAAATCAAAAACTTCAACATTACTGATTTCTTGGACCGAAAAGAGGTCCGAAGGCTCGATAAATTTGCCCAATACGCCATCATTGCATCCGATGAGGCGATCAACGACTCCGGCATCGACCTGAATGTGGTGAACAAACATCGGGTCGGGGTCATTTGGGGCGCCGGCATTGGCGGATTGGAAACTTTTCAAGATGAAGTGATCAATTTTGCCAATGGAGATGGAACCCCGCGTTTCAATCCTTTTTTTATTCCCAAAATGATCGCGGACATCGCACCTGGAAACATTTCCATACGCCACGGATTTATGGGCCCGAACTATACCACGGTTTCCGCCTGCGCTTCTTCGGCGAATGCCATGATCGACGCATTGAACTATATCCGTTTGGGATATAGCGACGTGATCGTGACCGGCGGAAGCGAAGCTGCGGTTGTCGAAGCGGGAATGGGCGGGTTCAATGCGATGCATGCGCTTTCCACCCGAAACGAAAGCCCCGAAACCGCATCGCGTCCATTTGACGCCACGCGCGACGGTTTTGTTTTGGGCGAAGGGGCAGGGGCCATTATTTTGGAAGAATACGAACATGCAAAAGCACGTGGTGCAAAAATTTATGCCGAAATGATCGGCGGCGGAATGTCTTCCGATGCCTATCACATGACCGCTCCACACCCGGAAGGCCTTGGCGTGATCGCCGTGATGGAAAACTGTTTGCAAAACGCCGGGCTCAAACCCGAAGAGGTCGATGCCATCAACACGCACGGAACTTCAACGCCCTTGGGCGATGTTGCCGAACTGAAAGCCATTAGCAAAGTGTTTGGAGAACATGCAAAATCCATCAACATCAATTCCACAAAATCCATGACCGGGCATTTGTTGGGCGCAGCCGGGGCCATCGAGGCCATTGCTTCCATTTTGGCGATGAAACACAGTTTGGTGCCACCAACGATCAACCATGAACATGCGGATGAAAATATTGATCCCGAACTCAATTTGACCTTGAACAAGGCACAAAAAAGGGAAATAAACGTGGCAATGAGCAACACCTTTGGTTTTGGCGGGCACAATGCTTGCGTGGTGTTCAAAAAAATGGACGAATAAACTTCCATGAGCGTCATTCGAAACATATTGCATTCCCGTTCCGAAAAGGACGGGAATTTTTTTACATCCGTCCAAAAACTGATCGGGTTCAAACCCAAGGAAGAAGTTTACTATCAAACTGCTTTTACCCATCGGTCGCTCAACAAAAAAGACAAAGACGGGAACGATCTGAACTACGAACGCCTCGAATTTTTGGGAGACGCGATGCTGGGGTCGGCCATAGCGGCTTTTTTGTACAAAGAATCGCCCACGGGCGACGAAGGCTACCTCACAAAAATGCGCTCCAAAATCGTCAGCCGCAAACATTTGAACGAACTGGGCAAAGACCTAAACCTCGTAGCCTTTATTAAAACAAGCATTCCTAAAGAACAATTTGGGCCCAATATTCACGGAAACCTATTTGAAGCCCTCATCGGGGCCATTTATTTGGACCGCGGCTATAAATATGTGGAACGTTTTATAAACGAACGGGTCATTAATCCGTATGTGGACATTGAGCAACTGGAAGGAAAAGTGATCAGTTATAAAAGTTTGCTCATTGAATGGTGCCAAAAAGAAAAAAAGCAGATCGATTTTGAAATATATGAGGATACGGGAAAAGACGAAGCAAAACATTTTGCTGTAAAACTTTGGATCGAAGGAAAAGTAGTGGCCAAAGCGCGCGACACGGCCAAAAAGAAAGCCGAGGAAAAGGCCTCCAAGCGAGCATTCTATGCTTTCCAGAAAAATATTGAACCGCGTTGAGGTTTTCTTCCAATATTATTTTATGTATGTCCGCTTTAAGCCCTAAAATATGTTTTTGTCATCCTGAGCGTCCCGCATCAAGTGCGGGATCGAAGGGTCGACAAAAGTATCTCGACTGCGCTCGATATGACACTTTGTTCTTGATTTTGCATGTTTAGGTGATTTTCGGGACAAGCATTTATTATTTTTTCATTAGCTTGTATTCGTTTGTTTTTCTTGTTTTATCTTTAAACTTTTAAAATACCCCCTCAAATGTCTAAAAACAAAAGGATGTTGAGCCTAATTGAAGAAGATGGCTATTCACTGATAGCCGTCCATTCTTCATTGGAAACCTATCAACTGGCGTTCTTTTTGAACAAATTTTTGGGCTTGCGCCTGAAAAGGGAAAAGCAAGACG
>DASSWG010000141.1:0-23799 GCA_035705295.1 Flavobacteriaceae bacterium | reverse complement strand
AAGGTTTTTGAAATGCTGGTTGTGAGAATTTTATGTCGGATAGTGAATTATTAACGAGAAAATTATATTTTAAATCCCGTTTTCCAAATAGATCATAATGAAAAACTTTCCCCAATTCATTAGTTTTCTTCTTTCCTGTTTTTACAAAGATGTTGATGGAAACGCCTTGCATAATATCAAATACATTTTGATCCGCACTTCCATCGGGCGCGGTTTCTTTTTTCTTGCTGTTCCCGTGTAAATCTATCGTGTAGATTTTGTCAAAGGTTTTCAGCAAGTGCCAACGCATTCCCCTAAAGGTAGGATTGTCCAAAAAACCGTGCGGATTGATAAACGCCAACACACCACTTCCATTTTTTTCTACAAAATGCTGCCCGTAACGCAAAAACTTCACATAATCGTCATTCAGCCAATGTTTGCGTTCCTTGAAATGTATGCCATCCACATATTTGTAATCCTCAATCAAATTGCTGATCCATTCACCTTTATTGGAAGAAATACCGCTATACGGTGGATTTCCAATCACGCACATCACGGGCGTATCGCGTTTGATGCGGTTGGCTTCGTTGGCTTCGCTACTCAACCAATTGGCGAACAAGGTGTCGGTGTCTTTGTGGTGTTCTTCCAACGAGTTGGTCAAATACACTTTTAGGCGTTGGTTGGTGGTGGGTTTAAATCCGGTTTCGGTCAATAATAAATCCAATTGCAAATGTGCCATTGCATAACTGGCCATCAGCAATTCAAAACCGTTCAAACGTGGCAACAAGTGGGTTTCCACATAGTTGCTCCAAATACCCTGTTGTCCTTCAAACTTTTTGTAAACGCGTTTGACCACTTCGGTAAGGAAAGTTCCCGTTCCGGTGGCAGGGTCAAGAATTTGTACTTTGTGGACTTTTTGTTCCGTTTGCTTGTAACCCGTAACCGAACGTTTGTCCGCTATATCGGTGTTTACTTTTATGTTGGTTTTACTGGTGTCGGCAAGTCCTTGTGGCAAATCAAACTCGGTTTTTAGAATATCGTCCACTGCGCGCACGATAAAATCCACGACCGGGGCAGGAGTGTACCAAACGCCACGGGCTTTGCGGAGTTTGGGATCGTATTCGCTCAAAAAGGTTTCGTAAAAATGGATGATCGGGTCTTCCATTTTGGTCGCCTTGCCGTAGTTTTTTAGCAGTTCTTCCACATTGCACGCCAAGAAAATATCCACCAAACTGTCCACGATCCATTTGATGCGATCATCAAGATCAACCCCGGCAATGTAGCTAAAGAGTTTGCGCAAAAACGGGTTCGATTTTGGGATGAGTTCCGCAGCTTCGTGCCGGCTGAATGTGGGCAAGGTAGGATCGTGCAAGCGTGCGGCAAACATTCCGTAGGCAATGGTTTGGGCATATACGCCGGCAAAACCTTTGGGGGTAATATCGTGTATCAAAATTTGCTTGAAAGCGTTCATTTGATCTTTAAGCGTGCTGTTTTCGTGGTTTTCCTCGTCACTGGTCAAGGCTTTTCCAATAACATCGGAAAGTAGGCGCGCTTTTCCAGCCATCATTTCCGCCAATTTCCGGCTGCTTTTTATGGTTTGTCCGTGATGGGAACAAAAATCCTTGATGAAATTTTCAAAACGGGAAAAGTTTTCTGGCAAGGCTTTTATTCCTTTGTCGGTAATTTCGCCAATGGCGATTTTGGTGATGAATTCGCCATCCCGATACAAATGAAAGTCGATATAATCGGTAAAAATCAAGTTGTTCAACGAAGCCTTGTAACGGTCGAATTGTTCTTTATGCCCTGTTTTTTTGGATCCGCCGAGGTCTTTGTCGCCAATATCTTTGGCTTCAATAAACCCAACCGGAATATCTTTTTTCATCAAGATATAGTCCGGTGCGCCACAACGCTGCCTTTTGGGTTCGTTGGTGGCACTGATGCCCGGCACAAGGCTTTCTATTAATTGTTGCAAGTCGCCGCGAAAGGTATGTTCGGTTGCGTTTCCAAGTTTGTAGCGTTGGTTGATGTTATCGAGGTAATGTTGTAGGGTCATTTGCTTAATATGAAAAAGATTACTTCAAAACCCGTGTTTAAGGTTTTTTAAAGGATATAAATTTAGGATTATTTTTTTATTCTGCTTGGCTATTCATTTTATAAAAAAAACCGCGGCGGTTAAAGCGCGGCGGTTAAACCGCCGCGGTTTCTTTATTGCCACATATTTATACTGGTAAATATAGGGGAAATGTTAGCTTAGCTACGTGTAATTAAAATGTGCAACCGTAAAACCAACGGCGGGATCAACGGCGGCGCTATTGATTTATCGGACAATATAAGCGTTGATTTTCAGTTAGTTACAAAAAAATAAGAAAAGTGATTTTTCAAGCCGACTGTGGGTCCAATTCCCACATGGGAAGAAAAAACCCACCCCCAGAAGGCATCCGTAGATAAATCCTCAGACGAAGGGAGTGGATTATTAAACAATAATTACAAAAACCAAACCAACCACACAAAAATAGATTTTAAAAATCCTCAAAACCAAAAAATATAGGTTTAGTTGGAGGCTATAATGAGTTTGGAGAGTATTAAGAAAGTCCTTGGGCTGAAAAAAAAAACAATCATAATTAATGCGCACATTATGCGCACATAAAAAAAAGAGCCACATAAAATTTATGTAACTCTTTGATTATTAAGTCGGGGTGGCAGGATTCGAACCTGCGGCCTCCTGCTCCCAAAGCAGGCGCGATAACCGGGCTACGCTACACCCCGAAAAGGTGTTTTTCAGTAAAATTGTTGGGGCGTGGTTTACCCCGAAGTAATTCTGAATTTTGAATTCAGAATTTTAAATTGAAAAAGCGGAGAGACAGGGACTCGAACCCTGGCGACGGTTTCCCGTCGACAGATTAGCAATCTGCTGCATTACCACTCTGCCACCTCTCCGTTAAAATCAAAGAACTTTGTACTCGATTTTGCGAGTGCAAATCTAAGCTATGATTTCGTTCCCACCAAAGAAAACAAGGGTTTTTTTCAAGAAAATACAATGGATTTATTTTGATCGTATTAAGCGGGCAAACCTTTCAAAAAATAAAAAAAACGTAACTAATCAGTCCGAACAATCCTAACATAGTTATTTGAAATATAGATAGATAAGAATTTTTAACCGCAGAGATCGCAAAGTTTACGCAAAGTTCGCTAAGTATTACAAACTGATTTTCAAATCTTTGCGTCCTTTGCGTATTTTTTCTTGGCGCCTTTGCGGTTATTAAATCTTTGTCAAACAAGCATTTAAACACACTGATTAGTTACAAAAAAACCATTACATGTTTTGCTCCATTTCCACCAAATGTGCCACGTTTTTTACTATACGGTGGTGTTTTTTTACAAAAGGGTTGTTTTCATCCCAAACATAGCCCGCCAAAACTGCACAAATTTGACTTTTTATTTCCTCGTTGGTTTTTTCGTGAAAAATGATTTTTTGCAAATTCCCGGAATACCATTCGTTCACATAGGTTGAAAACACGTTCACGCCTTTTTTCAAATAATTTTCAAAATCTTTTTGCCAATCCACATTTTCGCCCTGAAGTTCTTTTATGACCAATTTTGCCGCCAAAATCGCCGATTCGGTGGCAAAAGAAACCCCAGAAGAAAATATGGGGTCCAAAAATTCAGCGCTGTTGCCGGTGAGCACAAATCCGTCGCCGTGCAATTTGGTCACATTTTTGGCAATATTTTGGACTTTGTAAGGTTCGAACAAAAAAGGTACAGCCTTGAATTGTTGAAAATATTTTTTGGAATGGGAGAGCATTTGCCGAAGAATTTCCGAAGTATTTCCTTCAAATTGCTCAAACCATTTATTGGGTCCCACAAAACCAATACTGGTATTTCCGTTCGAAAACGGAATGTACCAAAACCAAACCTCGGTTTCGATAATTTCAAAAGTGATGAACGTCCCCTCTTTTCCTTTTGGTCGATTTATGTCTTTTACTTGGGTGAAAATGGATGAATGTTCTGCAACTTGTGGCTTGGCTTCCAATCCAAGTTGTTTGGCGATGACCCTTCCAAATCCACTGGAATCAATGATATAATCGGCTTCGATTTCAAAAATTTCGCCGTGTTTGTTTGTAACGCTTGTGGTGGATTTTGAACCGTCAAATTGCACGTCGGTCACTTCGGTTTCAAAATCGATGCGAACCCCTTTTTTGATGCATTCTTGCGCCAAAACATGGTCAAAATCGGCACGCGGAACTTGCCAGGTCCAATCCCAACCCGCGGTGAATTTTTTGCTAAAATCGAATTCGCCAACTTGATCTCCTTTGATAAACCGGGCGCCGGTTTTCTTTTGATAGCCTTGTTTCTTTAGGCATTCGAGCAAGCCAGCAGCTTCAAAATTGTCCATGCACCGCGGAATCAAACTTTCGCCCACGGAATATCGGGGGAATTTGGATTTTTCGATAATCTTCACGTTCACGCCATGATTTTTCAAATAAGCCGCCGACACACAACCCGAAGGCCCTGCGCCGATAATCAATACATCTATTTTTTCTTTTTTCATAAGCAGCCTACCTACCCGGGAATATTTTTTTTCAGTTGAATTAAAATTAATTTTGAACACCCTTTGGAGGCAACAAGATAAATTGAAGGATTTTTTTTGCTCCGTAAATATACTACATTTGTCCTATATTTAACAAATCGTTCACAAATCTTGTGCAATTTTTTGCCAACCCAATTTTACAAAATGCCGGAAATAAAAGATAAACTGGAGTTAAAAGATTTTTTTGAAATTTTGTTCAAAAGGGAAACAATCACTTTGGGCACCCATAAAATTCAGCAAATTGAAGATAGTTTTGTTTTTCTCAAAAAATTTGCAGAAAATAAAATTATTTATGGTGTGAACACAGGTTTTGGACCGATGGCGCAATATCGCATCCAAGACAAAGACCGCATTCAATTGCAGTACAACCTAATTCGAAGCCACGCTTCCGGAGCAGGAAAACCCATGGCGCCTTTGTATGTAAAATCTTTGATGATCGCCCGGTTGAACACGTTGGCACTCGGAAAATCAGGGGTGCACAAAAGTGTGGTGAAAACCATGGAACAACTGATCAACAAAAACATCACTCCTTTGATTTTTGAACACGGCGGAGTGGGGGCGAGTGGCGATTTAGTGCAACTGGCGCACCTAGCTTTGGTATTGATAGGCGAGGGCGAAGTGTTTTATAAAGGAGAATTAATGCCCACCAAAACAGTTTTTGAACAAGAAAACATCCAACCCATAAAAATTGAACTGCGCGAAGGTTTGGCATTGATCAACGGCACTTCCGCAATGACCGGAATTGGAATCGTCAATTACATTTATGCACAACGTTTGTTGAACTGGTCCATTTTCTGCAGTTCGGTGATCAATGAAATCGTGCAGGCCTACGACGATCATTTGTCGGAAGAATTGAACGGCTCGAAACTTCACAAAGGCCAGCGGGAAATTGCCAAAAAAATGCGGCATCACCTAAAAGACAGCAAGCTGACGAGAAATCGAGCAGAGCACCTTTACACCAATGGAAACAAAGATGAATTTTTCAAAGAAAAAGTACAGGAATATTACAGTTTGCGCTGTGTGCCACAAATTTTGGGGCCCGTTTCCGATACCTTGAAAAATGTGGGCAAAATTTTGATCGAGGAAGTGAATTCCGCGAACGACAACCCCATTACCGATGTGGAGGGGCAACAAGTTTATCACGGCGGAAATTTCCATGGCGATTATATTTCGTTGGAAATGGACAAACTCAAGTTGGTGGTCACCAAATTGTCGATGTTGGCGGAACGACAGTTGAATTATTTGTTGAACCACAAACTCAACGACATCCTTCCACCTTTTGTGAACATGGGAAAACTCGGCTTGAATTTTGGAATGCAGGGCGCACAATTCACCGCCGTTTCCACCACGGCCGAAAACCAAACGCTTTCCAACCCAATGTACGTGCACAGTATTCCAAACAACAACGACAATCAAGACATTGTGAGCATGGGCACCAATGCGGCGAACATCACAAAAACCGTGATCGAAAACAGTTTTGAGGTGTTGGCCATAGAGTTGATCACCATTGTGCAGGCCTTGTACCATTTGAATTTTGACGAGAAGTTGTCTTCCAAAACAAAATCGGTGTTGGACGAACTAAAGAAAACCATTCCGGCTTTTAAAGAAGATGTGAAAATGTATCCCTACATTCAAGAAACTAAAAATTATATTTTCAATTCGGATTGCTACTGATTTTCTTCGGAAAATCGGTTAACTTTAAGGGCTAAAATTCTATTAACAGGAAACACAACAAGTCCAATTTAAAAACAAAAGCTATGAAAAAAGTGATTTTTTTGATCGTTGTCTTGCAGGTTTCCGTTGGAGCAATGGCTCAAAACAATGCCTTGGCGAGGGTGGAAAACGACGATAAAATGTACGGTTTCATCAACAAAAAAGGAGAAATGGCCATTCCCGCAAAATTCGAGGATGCCGGAAATTTCAGCAATGGGTTGGCCGCCGCCCACAACGGGGACAAATGGGGCTACATCGATTCCAAAGGAAAATGGAAAATTCAACCCATATATGAACACGTTAAGGAATTCAACAGCGGAATTGGCATTGTTGAAATAGATGGAAAATGGGAATACATAAATAAGTCGGGCGAAATTCTGAACATCGCAAAAAGCGAAAAATTATATGATTTTCAGAACGGCGTCGCCTTTGTCAGAAATGGAAATTTAGTGGGGTTGATGAACACGAAAGGAGAAATTATCGTCGAACCAAAATTCTTGAAAATCACCGGTTTTTACAACGGATACAGCCGGTTTGTGGGGCAATCCGGAAAATGGGGGATTTTGGACAAAAAGGGCAATGTCATTGTGGAGGCAAAATATGATGACATTGGCAATTATGTGAACCAAGTTGCTTGGGTAAAGAACGGAGAACAATTTGGGCTGGTCAGCGGCAACGAATACACAAAAATCGATGTCGATAAAATTTGGGATTTTGCGCCGGGAGAAGAGTTGACCTATGCCCGAAAAAATGATTTGATCGGTTTTGTGAACAAAAAAGGCAAGTGGGTTGTTCCGCCCACTTTTGAAGCAGCCAAACGATTTTCAAGCGGATTGGCGCCAGTTTATAACGGCGACGATTGGGGCTTTATTGACAAAACCGGAAAATATGTGATTGCCCCACAATACAAATCGGTTGAAATTTTTAGCGAGGCTGGATTGGCACCCGTGGAAATAAAAGGGGAGTGGGGTTTTATCGACACCAAAGGAAACTTGGTGATCGAACCCAAATACCAAATCAATGTGGACGGTTTGTTTGGAAACATATTTGCGAACAATAAAAAGGGTTTCATAAACGGCACCGCAAGGGTCGAATATAAAAATGATAAGGGTTTTATCGATAAAAAAGGAAATGTATTGGGAAACACCTGGTACCGAAGTGTGGGGCCTTTTGTGGAAATTGTTCCCTAATTTTCAATGGAAAACCCAGTAACCCAATAACCCAATAACCTAATAACCTAATAACCCAGTAACCCAACTCAACCCAACAACCAGCAAATGAAATACGCCTTGATCACTGGTGCTTCCCGAGGAATTGGAAAAGCCGTCGCCCTAAAATTGGCCGAAGAATTGCAGTACAATATTCTTTTGAATTACCGTTCCAATTTGGAAGCGGCAACCGAAACAAAACAACAAATTGAGGCTTTGGGCGTAAGCTGTGATTTGCTCCCCTTTGACGTTTCGAATTTCGAAGCCGTTCAAAACGGATTGGAAAAATGGGAAAAGAACAATCCGGAAGCAACCATTGAAGTGATCGTGAACAACGCCGGAATCACCAAAGACGGATTGTTCATGTGGATGAAAAAAGAAGATTGGGACCAAGTGGTCAATACCAGTTTGAATGGCTTTTTCAATGTCACCAACCATTTGATTCAAAAAATGCTGAGAAACCGTTATGGCAGGATCATCAACATGGTTTCCGTTTCGGGGATGAAAGGAACCGCTGGGCAAACCAATTATTCCGCTGCAAAAGGCGCGTTGGTGGCCGCCACCAAAGCCTTGGCACAAGAAGTTGCAAAACGAAAAATTACTGTAAATGCCGTTGCCCCGGGGTTCATCAACAGTGACATGACGAAAGAAATGGACGAAAAAGAACTGAAAAAATTGATTCCGATCAACCGATTTGGCGAACCCGAAGAAGTGGCCGACCTTGTTTGTTTTTTGGCTTCGAAAAAAGCTGCCTACATTACCGGCGAAGTGATCAATATCAACGGTGGAATTTATTCGTAAAATTTCCTGCAAGGTTTCAAAAACCTCGTAGGTATTTAAACAAGAAATCGAAAACATGAGAAGAGTGGTCATTACCGGAATGGGTATTTATTCGTGCATCGGAACCTCGGTCGAGGAAGTGAAAAATTCATTATATAATGGAAAATCCGGTATTGTGTTCGATCCAGAACGCAAAGAAATGGGCTATCGTTCCGCTTTGACGGGAAAAGTTCCCGCCCCTGATTTGAAAAAAGAGCTTTCGCGCAGGCAGCGCATCAGTATGGGAGCGGAAACCGAATATGCCTATCTTGCTTCAAAACAGGCGTTCGACCAAGCGAAAATTAATTCAGATTTTTTACAAAATAATGAAATTGGAATTTTGTATGGCAATGACAGCACGGCGCAATCCGTGATGGAATCCATCGACAAAATCCGTGAAAAAAAGGACACCACGTTGATCGGTTCCGGAGGGGTTTTCAAATCCATGAATTCTTCGGTAACGATGAATTTGGCGACTATTTTTAAATTAAAAGGAGTGAATTTCACCATCAGCGCCGCTTGCGCCAGCGGTTCGCATTCCATCGGAATGGCGTATCTGTTGATCAAAGAAGGCTTGCAAGATTTTGTATTATGTGGTGGAGCACAAGAAATCAACAAGTATTCCATGGGAAGTTTTGATGGACTGGGGGTTTTTTCCATTCGCGAAAACGAACCCGAAAAAGCCAGCCGGCCTTTCGACAAAAGCCGCGACGGCTTGGTGCCAAGTGGTGGCAGCGCAGCTTTGTTTTTGGAAACCTACGAATCTGCAATTGCTCGGGGAGCAACGATTTTGGGAGAAATTGTGGGCTACGGATTTTCCTCCAATGGCGAACATATTTCCACACCCAACCAAGAAGGACCGGCAAGGGCCATGAAAAGAGCAATTGAAATGAGTGGCATGCAAACTTCTGAAATCGCATACGTGAACGCGCATGCAACTTCGACGCCTATTGGTGATGCCAACGAAGCCGCAGCGATCGACGAGGTTTTTGAAAAAAACAAACCTTTTGTGAGTTCCACAAAATCCATGACCGGCCACGAGTGCTGGATGGCGGGGGCAAGCGAAATTGTATACTCGCTCATTATGATGCGGCACAATTTTATTGCTCCGAACATTAATTTGGAAGAACCGGACGAAAATTCCAAAAAATTAAATCTCGTTAAAGAAACGTTAAATCAAAAATTTGATGTATTTTTGAGCAATTCTTTTGGTTTCGGCGGAACCAATTCCGCTTTGGTGATAAAAAAATAGACGTAAAAAACAAAACTATTGAAGACAATGGAAACAGCTGAAATCGTTGAAAAAATCGATGGTTTTTTGATTGATGAATTTGAGGTGGATGGTGCCGAGATTTCCACAGATGCCAATTTGAAAGAAACTTTGGAACTGGACAGTTTGGACTATGTGGATTTGGTAGTTGCCGTAGAATCCAATTTCGGGGTCAAATTGGTCGGGGAAGATTTTGTGAACATCAAAACTTTTGGGGATTTTTATAACTTAATTGCCCTAAAACTAAATAAGTGATTCTTCATGGCTGGATGGAAAGGGCAATCCAAAGGAACTGTTCTCGGCTACAAAATATTCATTTTTTTCATTAAAAATCTTGGACTGAACGCCGCTTATGCTTTATTGGTATTTGTGGCGGCCTATTATTTTCTGTTTTCCTTTGAATCTACTAGAAATGCTTATGTTTTTTATAGAAAAAGACTCGGCTTTTCAATTTTGAAGTCAAGAATAAATATTTATAAAAATTACTTCAAACTCGGACAAACTTTGATCGACCGGGTGGCGATTTCTTCCGGGCTTCGCCATAAATTCACTTTTGAATTTGATGGTGTGGAAAACATCAAAAATATGTTGAGAGCCGGAAAAGGAGGCGTAATGTTCACCGCGCATTTGGGAAACATAAACATTGCCAAATATTTTTTCGAAGAAATGGACGATGGTTCCGTGATCAATATGATAGTTACGGATTTCGAACACCGCGAAATCAAAGAATACATCGACTCGGTAACCAAAAAATCCAAATTGAAATTTATTTTGATAAAAGAAGATATGTCGCATATTTTCGAAATCAATGAAGCTTTGACCAGCAACGAAATTATTGTGTTCGCGGCCGACAGACATTCGGAAGGCACAAAATATTTGACCGCCAATTTTCTCGGAAAACCCGCGAAATTTTATTACGGGCCTTATCGCATCGCCGCTCGAAAAAACCTGCCCGTGGTTTTTGCATATATTATGAAAGAACCAAATTTGCACTATCATTTTTATGCCCGGCCCTGCAAAAAAACAAATTTGGAAACGCAGGAATTATTGGAAATTTATTTGGATAGCCTGGAAGGGATGGTGAAAAAATATCCCAATCAGTGGTTCAATTTTTATGATTATTGGGAAGATTTTGAAAAGCAGGCATGAAAAATATTTTGGTCATCTATTTTAGTCAATCCGGGCAGCTGAAAGAAATTTTGGAGCAAATGCTTTCCCCATTGGTGAAATCCGAGGATTTTACGGTCGATTTTCAAGCAATCGCTCCGCTCGAAAAACATCCTTTTCCCTGGCCAAAAAAAGCTTTTTTTGATGTTTTTCCCGAAAGTTTCCTGCAAATTCCGAAACCCAACGAACCTTTTCCTCAAGAGTTTTTTCAAAAAAATTATGACTTGGTCATTTTGGGCTATCAAACTTGGTATTTGTCGCCTTCCGTTCCCTTCAATTCTTTTTTGAAAAGCGAAGAAGGGAAAAATATTTTAACGGGAAAACCTGTAGTTACCGTAAGCGCTTCCCGCAATATGTGGATTTTTGCGCAGGAAAAAACAAAAAAAATGTTGCAAGCAATAAAAGCCAATTTGGTGGGGAACATTGCCTTGGTAGATAGACATTGGAACCACATCAGCGTCATCACAATTGTACATTGGATGATGGGCGGAAAAAAAACAAAATACCTCGGAATTTTCCCCAAACCAGGTGTTTCGGACAACGATATTGCAAGCTCGTCGAAATTTGGGGAAAGCATTGAAAAATATTTGCAAGAAAACGATTTGCAAAACCTACAACCCGATTTGGTAAAAAAAGGAGCGGTAAAAATCAGCCCATTCCTGGTCCAATGCGATGGGCGGGGGAACTATATTTTTGCCAAATGGGCAAAATTGATTTATGAAAAAGGCCAACAATCGCCCGAAAAAAGAAAGCGATGGCTGAAGTTTTTCAATTATTACCTCATTTTTGCGATTTGGGTGATCATGCCGGTGGTTTTTGTTTTATTTTTGTTAACTTATCTCCCATTGTACCATCAAATAAATAAAGACAAAAAGTATTATCAATCGGTGTCTTTTCGATAATCGCACGGTGATTTAAAAGAATTTATGAAGAACGTTTACATTACCAAAACTGGAAAATTTTTGCCCAACAATTCGGTTGGAAACGATGAAATGGAAGAAAAACTCGGGTTGATTAACGAACATCCTTCCCGCGCACGCCGCATTGTTCTGCGAAACAACGGAATCAAAAATCGCTATTACGCCGTTGACGAAAACGGAAACACCACGCACACCAACGCCGAGCTAACCGCCGGGGCCATCAAAAACCTTTGTGACGAAGAGTTTTCTGCCGAAGCTATCGAACTGTTTTCTTGTGGAACTTCCACACCCGACCATTTGCTACCTTCGCATGCTTCTATGGTCCACGGATTGGTGGGCAAAAGGCTTGCCGAATTGAATTCTTCTTCCGGGGTTTGTTGTTCCGGGATGAACGCATTGAAATATGCCTATTTATCGGTGGTTTCTGGTAACACTACCAATGCAATTTGCACAGGTTCCGAACGGGTTTCCACGTGGATGCAGGCACAAAAATTCAACAGCGAGGTGAAAAACCTGAAATCCTTGGAAAAACAACCCATTATCGCTTTCAAAAAAGAATTTTTGCGCTGGATGCTTTCCGACGGCGCCGGTGCTTTTCTGTTGCAAACCGAACCCAACGGAAAAAACCCATTGCGAATCGACTGGGCCGAATCCCATTCCTATGCTTTTGAATTGGAAACCTGTATGTATGCAGGGGGCGATAAATTGGAAGATGGAAGTGTAAAACCATGGAGCGATTTTCAACCCGAAGAATGGCTGTCGGAATCGGTTTTTTCCTTGAAACAAGATGTGAAATTATTGGACGAGAACATTATAACAAAAGGGGTGCAATCTCAAAAGGAAGCTTTGCAAAAACACCAAGTAAATGTTGACGAAATTGACTTTTTCCTACCGCATTTGTCTTCTTTTTTCTTTGCCGATAAACTGGAAAACGAAATGAAGGCGAACAATATCCACATTCCGCGCGAAAAATGGTTCACCAATTTGGAAAATGTGGGAAATGTGGGCTCGGCCTCCATTTATTTGATGCTCGAAGAGTTGAAAAATTCCGATAAATTGAAAAAAGGAAACAAAATTTTGGTGATCGTTCCCGAAAGCGGACGTTTTTCGTATTTTCACATGCTGTTAACCGTTTGCTGATGAAAAATTTATTGGACCAACCCGTCACAGATCAAGAAATCATTAAAAAATTGATTCCTCAAAAATTTCCATTTGTAATGGTCGATAGCCTTTTTTATTTTGATGAAACCACAGCAGTTTCGGGCTTGACCATTTCGCGGGAAAATATTTTATCGACCGAAACCCATTTTTCCGAAGCGGGTATTATTGAAAACATGGCACAAAGCGTGGCTTTGCACGGCGGATATGGCGCTTTTTTATACGCTGATGGTAAAGAAGAAGTGAAAAAAGGTTTTTTGGGAGCTATAAAATTCCTCGAAATCCATGAGCTTCCACCAATAAATTCGCGCATAAAAACCCATATAGAGGTAAGCCATGATATTATGGGCGTGAAACTTTCCAACATAAGTGTGAAGGATGAAACTGGAAAAACCATCGCCGTTTCCACCATGAAAACAGTAACCGTTTCCGATTGAATTTTGAAAAAAGAAGAAGTCCCACAAGATGAAAGTTACCTTTCCAAGGCAAATGTGAGCGAAATCAATTATGCCGTGGACAAGGACGGGAACTACACAAAAGTGAGCAGTTCCGGTTGGAAAACAAAAACCATTGCATTGGACGAATCGCTTCAGGTATTGGAAGAACGACTCCAAGAAACCCGCAAAAAAATAAAAACCGGGGATTTGAGCCCGATCGCTTATTTTATGGAACTGCACAAAATGGACATTCCTATTTTGGCTAGTTATGCTGGCTTGTGTAAATGGCGCGTAAAACGCCATTTGAAACCCAAACATTTCAAAAAATTAAGCAACAAAACCTTGCGAAAATATGCGAAGGTTTTTGAAGTGGACCTAACCGAACTAAAAAATCCAAACCTTTGAAAATTGATTTTGAACACCAACAATCCGCGCATTGCGAAAACGGGGTCGTTTCCAATTTGCTTCGCCACCAAGGCTTTTCTTTGAGCGAACCCATGGTTTTTGGTATTGGTTCCGGTTTGTTTTTTACCTATCTTCCTTTTATAAAAGTGAATTTTGCTCCCGCTTTTAGTTTCCGGCCCATGCCGGGAAGTATTTTCAAAAAAGTAAGCAAACGCCTCGGGTTCAAAATAAAACACCACAAATTTTCTTCGGAAGAAAAAGCCCAAAAAGTACTCGATACTGAAATTGCCAAGAACAACCCCGTGGGTTTGCAAGTGGGCGTGTATAATTTGACATATTTTCCCGAAGAATACCGATTTCATTTCAATGCGCACAATTTGGTGGTTTTTGGGAAAGAAAACGAAAATTATTCCATCAGCGACCCGGTGATGCCCACGGTCACCACGCTCAGTGAAAGGGAACTCGAAAAAGTCCGTTTTGCAAAAGGTGCGTTCGCGCCCAAAGGGCACATTTATTATCCGACTGATCTACCGCAAAATTTCCCCTTGGAAAAAGCCATCAAAAAAGGAATTCGGCAAACTTGCAACCAAATGTTGGCGCCGGTGCCGTTGATTGGTTACAAAGCCATGCGGAAAGTGGCAAAAAATATTCGGAAATGGCCAAAAAAAATCGGGCTAAAAAAAACCAATCACTATTTGGGGCAACTGGTGCGGATGCAGGAAGAAATCGGAACCGGCGGCGGTGGGTTTCGGTTCATTTACGGAGCTTTTTTACAAGAAGCCGCCGAAGTTTTGAAAAACCCGAAATTGCACGAGCTTTCCAAAGAAATCACCGAAATTGGCGATCTGTGGCGCGATTTTGCGGTGGACGCGTCACGTTTGTACAAAAACCGCAGCAACCAAACCGATGCTTACAACAAACTCGCCGATAAATTGGATGGAATTGCCCAACGGGAAAAAGAATTTTATATGAAATTGAAAAAAGCAATTGATTAACGGTTGAAGAATAACGACTTTTGATTGTAGATTGGAAAAAGTTTCACGCCACGGCCGCAAAGTACACGCAGCGTAACGCAGCGAAAATAGTATAAAAAACGTTGCGTCCGTTGCGATATCCGTTGCGCTCGCTGCGTGAAACATTGAGTTTGTTTATGGTTCAGTTATGATAAAAATAAAAGCCCTTTCCAAAAAATACAAAAAAAGCACCCATTTTGCGGTGGATGCGCTTGATTTGGATATTTCATCGGGCGGTATTTTTGGTGTTTTGGGGCCGAACGGAGCCGGAAAAACCACGCTTATTTCCATGCTTTGTGGTTTGATAAAACCCACTTCTGGAAATTTCTCCATCAACGGAATGAACTATCAGGAAAACCGAATGGAATTGAAACAATCCATCGGGGTGGTGCCGCAAGAATATTCGCTTTATCCGTCGTTGACAGCGTGGGAAAACCTTCAGTATTTTGGTGCGATGTACGGTATTCCCGCCAAAGAATTGGGTCAATTGATCGAAGAACAACTGAAAAACAATGGTTTGGAAGATTTTACGCACAAAAAAATAAAGTCTTTTTCCGGCGGAATGAAACGTCGGGTGAACCTTATTGCGGGCATTTTGCACCAGCCAAAAGTCCTGTTTCTGGACGAACCCACCGTAGGCGTCGATGTACACTCTAAAGCGGTGATCATTCAGAATTTGAAAAAAATAAACAAAACTGGTACAACTATAATTTATACTTCCCACCATTTGCGCGAAGCCGAATTTTTTTGCGATACGGTTGCCATCATCGATCACGGAAAAATCATTTCGGTGGACAAACCCGAAGTGTTGATCCAAAACACACCAAATGCGATTCATTTGGAAGATGTTTTTTTATCGCTCACGGGAATTAAATTACGGGATTATGCGTAAACTTTTTGCTTCCCTAAAAAAAGAATACCTGCTGCTCAGCCGTGATATTGGCGGTTTGCTGATTTTGTTTTTGATGCCGGTTTTGTTGGTGATCACCATCACGCTCATTCAAGAAACCACGTTCAAAAGCGTTCGTGGCGCCAATGTGGAAGTGCTGATTGTGGATCGGGATCACGGAAAGATTTCTGAAGAAATAAAGAAAAATTTGCAGGAAATTCCCTTTCTTCAGCCAATTTCCACGCTGGAAGAAAAAGCCATCACGGAAAAGCAAGCATCCCAATTGGTCGCCAAAGGGACTTATCAATTGGCAGTGGTGATCCCCGAAGGTTTGTCAGAAGAATTGAATGTTTTGATCGATCGAAATGTAGAAAAAATCATTTCCGGTTTTTCCGGCGGCACGGAAGAAAATTCTTATTCCAAAGAACAAAAAGCACCGCCAAAAACCATCCGGCTTTATTTTGATCCGGCGACCCAACAAACTTTTCGGAGTTCAGTGCAATTTTCGGTCGAAAAAATGATCAGTAAATTGGAAGCGCAATTTATTTATAAGGCATTCGAACAAGAGCTTGGGAATTCTGATGGGCTACAAGCAATGAGGACCCAAAATTTTGTTCGTTTCGAAAAAATAAACCCGTCATTGAGCGGTGGCGAAATATTGCCGAATTCCGTCCAGCACAACATTCCTGCGTGGACGCTTTTTGCCATTTTCTTTCTTATTTTGCCACTATCGCTGAATTTGGTAAAAGAAAAACACCAAGGAACATTCATCCGTTTGCAAACCAGTCCGGTGAATTATTTGACCTTGGTTTCCGGGAAAGCCATTTTGTATTTGTTGGTCTGTTTGCTCCAGTTTTTGCTTATTTTGGGCATTGGTATTTTTTTGTTTCCACAAATCGGTTTGCCCGAATTGCAATTGCAAGGAAATCTTTTTCTCTTGCTAATTGTCACCGTTTTTTCAGGCTTGGCGGCCATCGGATTGGGAGTTTTACTGGGCACGCTATTTTCCACCCAAGAACAAGCCGCACCATTCGGGGCGATTTTGGTGATTTTATTGGCGGCGATCGGTGGCGTTTGGGTGCCCGTTTTTGCGATGCCGGGAATGATGCGTCACCTCGCGACGCTTTCTCCAATGAATTGGGGTTTGGAAGCCTATTATGTCCTATTTTTGCGCAACGGTTCCCTCGTGGAAATAGCCCCGTATTTGTTGGCGCTTTTTTTATTTTTTGTCGTGACCGCGGGAATTGCATTGCTTGTTTATGAAAAGAAAAAGAAAGTTTGAGAATGAACAAAACCCTCCGAAATGAACATCAATTCCGTGTGCGGTTTCGCGATTGCGACCCATTAAAAATTGTTTGGCATGGAAATTATTTGCACTATTTTGAAGATGGGAGGGAAGCCTTCGGCCGCGAACACGGAATTTCCTATTTGGATGTGCAAAACCAAGGCTTTGTCACGCCAATCGTAAAATCGGTTTGCGAACATAAATTGTCGTTGAAATATGGCGATTTGGCCACAGTGGAAACAATTTTTGTGGAAACACCGGCCGCAAAAATGATTTTCCAATACAAAATTTTCAACCAAGAAAAAAAACTGATGTGCACGGGTGAAACCATACAAGTATTTTTGGATTTGGAAGGAAATTTGCAACTGAACAACCCGCCGTTTTTTGAAAAATGGAAGGAAAGAGTGTTCAGTGTTCAGTGAAACAGTTGGCAGTTGCAGTTGGCAGTAAATCAGTGATCGGAAATTGAAAATCAGAGAGCGGAAAAAGGAGTTCGGAGATCAGGCCCAATAACTCAATAACCAGTAACTCAATAACCAGTAACTTTGTTGAAAAAAATAGTCATCGCAGACGACCAAATCATTTCTCCTTTGGGATTTTCTTCCGAAGAAAATATACGTGCGATCAAAAACAAACGCAGCGGTATCAAAAAACACAGTGATAAAACCCTTTCGAAAAATGATTTTTACGCAGCGAGAATCGACGAGGGTTTATTGGCAAAGGCTTTTGAAGAAATTGGGAATCCACAAGCGTTCACCAAATTGGAGCAAATGTTCCTGCTTTGTGCGCATAAAATACTGGATTTTTTCCCCAACCTGAATATGGAAAAAACCGGGCTGATCGTTTCCACGACCAAAGGAAACATTGACGGGTTGAACCCGGATTTTTCCATCCCGAATGAAAAAGCGAAGTTGTATGAATTGGGCAAAACCGTTCAGGACTTTTTTGGGCTTCCAAATCGGCCCATCACACTTTCCAATGCCTGTATTTCCGGTGGATTGGCAATTGCAATCGGAAAACGTATGCTTGAATCCGAAAAATTCGAAAATATATTGGTGCTTGGCGGCGATTTGGTTTCGGAATTTACCTTTTCGGGGTTCACCTCGTTTCAAGCCATTAGTGGCGAACCTTGCAAACCTTTTTCCAAAAACCGAACGGGAATTACGCTGGGCGAAGCTGCGGCTGCAGTTTTGCTGAGTAGCAATGAAGCTTTGCAAAAACCCGACAGCATTTTTGTGGTTGGAAGCGGTTCGGCAAACGATGCCAACCATATTTCGGGCCCATCGCGAACGGGTGAAGGCTTGTTTTTAAGCATTCAAAAAGCTTTGGAAGAAGCAAAGACCACAGCTGAAAAAATCGATTTTATTTCCCCGCACGGAACCGGAACAACGTTCAACGACGAAATGGAAGCCATTGCTTTTTCCCGCGCATCCTTATTGGAAAGCCCGCTTCACAGTTTAAAAGGTTTTTATGGACATACTTTGGGAGCTTCCGCTTTGGTGGAAACGATCATTGCCGCGCGTTCCTTGCAAAACGATGAGTTGTATCCGTCTTTGGGATTTGATGAATTGGGGGTATCGAAACCGGTAAAAATCCAAAAAGAACTTGAAAACAAAAAACTGAAAACCGCCTTGAAAACGGCTTCGGGATTTGGGGGTTGCAATGTTGCGCTGGTTTTGCAGAAAGGATTTGAACCTGAAACTTTTTCTTTTCCGAAAGAGGATAATCCGAAAGAGGGTAAATGGAAGATCCAAGATTTTGTCCACTTAAAGAACAGCGCACTGTTTTATCGGGAAGTTTTCCGTGGGAAACCCTCGAACGATTTAAAAACTTTTGCAAAACAACTTTATTCCGAATTGCAAATGAACTACCCCAAATTCCACAAAATGGACGACCTGTGCAAATTGGGGATACTTGCAAGCGAAGTTCTTTATAGAAACAATGCCATTTCGTCGAACACGGCTTTGGTGCTTACCAACAACGCCAGCAGCCTAGAAACCGATGAAAAACACCAAGCCAGCATTGCGGACAAAGAAAATTATTTTCCATCCCCGGCGGTTTTTGTGTACACCTTGCCAAATATCGTTTTGGGCGAAATAAGCATCAAGCACGACCTAAAAAGCGAACAGGCGTTTTTTGTTTCCGAAAAACTCGATGCGGAACTCTTGGTGGATTATTCCGAAACACTTTTGAAAACTGGAAAAGCCGAAAACGTGATTTGTGGTTGGATCGATTTGCACAAGTCGGTTTATAGTGTATTTTTATGCCTAATTTCGCAAACTGGGGATATTTCTTTTACTAAGAAGAACTTGGAAAAAATTTACAATCAAAATTATGAGTGATCTACGAACAGAATTGAAAGAAAAAATAATCGAACAATTGAATTTGGAAGACATGGAAGTCGCCGATATTTCCGATAACGAACTCTTGTTTGGTGACGGTGTTGGTTTGGATTCCATCGACGCGTTGGAATTGATCGTGCTGCTGGAAAAAGATTACGGCATCAAATTGACCGACCCAAAAGAAGGGAAGAAAATTTTTGTCAACATCTCGACCATGGCCGATTACATAGAAGCGAACCGAACCAAATAATCGATGATAAAACGGGTCGCGATCACGGGAATGGGGATTATTTCTTCTATTGGAAGTTCCGTCGAGGAAAATTTCAACTCGCTCATAACGAAGAAACATGGAATTTCCTGCTTGGAAATTTTGGAAACCCGCCACCAAAAAACCTTTCCTTCCGGGGAAATAAAGATCAGCAATGACGAGCTGGCCTCGCAGTTGAACTGGCCCAAAGACAAAGTTTTCACCCGTTCCGCTTTGTTGGGCGGTATCGCCGCGAAAGAAGCCATTCAGTCTGCCGGAATAAGCGATATTTCCGATGCAAAAACCGGTTTTATTTCCGCCACCACCATCGGCGGAATGGACATGACCGAAAAATATTACCAAAGTTTTTGGAAAAACGATCTGAGCCATGCATATATTGAAGCACAACATGCGGGCTATTCAACCGATAAAATTGCGGAATTTTTGGGGATCAACGGATTTGTGACCACCATCAGCACGGCTTGTTCTTCTGCAGCCAACGCAATTATTTTGGGCGCAAGAATGATCCAAGCCGGAAAACTGGACCGTGCGATTGTCGGCGGTGCCGATTGTTTATCAAAATTCACCTTGAACGGCTTCAACACTTTAATGATCCTTTCCGACGAACATTGCCGACCGTTCGATAAAAACCGCAAAGGACTGAACTTGGGCGAGGCCGCAGCGTATTTGGTATTGGAATCAGATGATTTGGTGAAACAAAAAAACAAAAAACCATTGGCCTATTTGAGCGGATTTGGCAACGCGAACGACGCTTTTCACCAAACCGCTTCTTCTTCGACCGGAAAAGGGGCGTTTTTGGCAATGGAAAAAGCCTTGGAAACAGCAAATTTTGAACCGGAACAAATCGATTATATCAATGCCCACGGAACGGCCACCCCGAACAACGATTTGTCGGAGTCCGTCGCCGTTAAGCGCTTGTTCGGGAAAATTCCGATTTTCAGTTCCACCAAAGCTTTTACCGGGCACACTTTGGCGGCAGCGGCTTCGGTGGAAGCAGTTTACAGTATTTTGGCCTTGCAAAACAACCTGGTTTTTCCGAATTTGAATTTTGGAAATAAAATGGAAGAATTGAACATGGTTCCACAAACCGAACTCATTGAAAAGGAATTGAAAACCGTTTTATCAAATTCATTTGGATTTGGCGGAAATTGCTCCTCCTTGATTTTTTCTAAATCAAATTGATGAAAAAAAGCTACCTCAACGGAATGAGTTGCATTTCGGCCCAACCCACGGCCGCAGAAGAAGATTTTTTCCAAATCGAACCGATCTCGTACCACACGCCGGTTTTCAAAGCGCACAATGCCGATTATAAAAAATACATCAAGCCCGTTGCGATGCGGCGCATGTCGCAATCCGTTAAAATGGGCGTTTCGGCCGCTTTTATGGCTTTGGAAGAAGCCGCGATTAAAAAACCCGACGCAATCCTTACCGGAACCGGGCGTGGTTGCCGACAAGATTCCGAAATTTTTTTGGAAACAATTCTCGAAAACAACGAAGAATTTTTGACGCCCATAAAATTTATCCAATCGACCCACAACACCGTCGGTGGAAGAATTGCGTTGGAACTGGACTGCAGCGCATACAATTTCACTTATGTCCAAGATGCGGTTTCGTTTGAGAGTGCACTGATGGACGCGCATTTGTGCATTTTGAACGATCCGGAAATGAACCAAGTTTTGGTGGGCGGAATTGATGAACTGGCAAAAAACTCCGTAGAACTGCACAAACAAGACGGATATATAAAACAAGAAACGGAGGTCCATAACTTGGATTTATTGGATCACAAAACCAATGGAACTTTGGCAAGTGAAGGCGCCGCGTTTTTTGTGTTGTCCAAAGAAAAAAACGAAAAAACCTATGCCGAACTGGTGGACGCGGAAATTTACAATCAAGCTTCACAGAAAGAAATGGAACAGCACATCGATCGGTTTTTGAAAAACAACAATTTAAGCCTGGAAGAAATAGACGTAGTGATCCTTGGCAACAACGGCGATTTGGAGTTCGATTTTTATTATGAAAACTTGCAAAACGGCATTTTCAAGCATACCGAACAACTTTACTACAAACATTTGATGGGCGATCACCACACGGTTTCTTCCGTAGGAGTGTGGTTGGCAGCAAAAATTTTGAAACAACAATTGATTCCGAATTTTTTGAAATTGACCACCAAAAAAACCAAAAAACCATTCAAAAATACCTTACTTTACAACCAAAATAGAGGCAGGAACCACAGTTTAGTTTTGTTGAGCGCGTGTTGAAATTCAAAATTGTAAATATTTTTTTTATACTGATTTTCATTGCCGCCGTGGCAATGATATGGCTCGGACTTTTGCCGTTGTACGTGGTTTTGTGGGTTTTTGGAGCTTGGTTGTTCATCACTTTTTTAGGGGCGACCAACATTCGGTGGAACTATTTTCTCAATTCCCTTCACACAAATAAATCCATTGAAGAAAAAGCCGTTGCCCTGACTTTTGATGACGGGCCGTCTGAGAATACCTTGAAAATCTTGGAATTGCTCAAGAAATACAACGCAAAGGCCACTTTTTTTTGCATCGGGAACAAAATCGACGAACATCCGGAAATTTTCAAAAAAATTATAGAAGAAGGCCACCAAGTGGGAAACCACACGTATTCACATTCGCCAATTACCGGGTTTTTCGGCACAAAAAAAATGGAAACAGAAATCAACCAGTGCAATCTTGCAGCAAAAAGCCACGCCGGCATTGAAATGAAATTGTTCCGTTCCCCGTCCGGGGTGACCAACCCAAAAATAAGAAAAGCATTGAAACGCACCGGGCATCAATCCATGGGTTGGAGCGTTCGCTCCTTTGATGCCTTGTTACGTTCCGAAAATATCGTTTTCAAACTCGCCACGCGAAAATTGAAACCCGGAATGGTGATTTTGCTCCACGACACCAAGCCGCACAGCCTTGCAATATTGGAACGGTTGTTGCTATTTTTGCAAAAAAGAAATTTTAAAACCCAAACCATAGGTTCTTTATTCAAAATCGATGCGTATCGCTAAATTTATACTTCCCGTTTTCCTGTTTTTTCACTTTCTTTCCCAGGCGCAAAAAAAAATCATGTTGCCCGAAGAAATCGCACATTTCAAAACCGAAATCGCGCAACGCACAACGAACCTCAAAACCCTTTCGGGGGAATTTCTTCAAAAAAAACACATGGCTTTTTTGCAGAACGATATCGAAAGCTCCGGGAGGTTCTATTTTGTGGCTCCGGATAAAATCAAATGGGCCTACGCGAACCCCTATCGTTACAGCGTGATTTTCAAAAACGGAAAAATATTCATCGATAACGAGGGCGAAAAAAACACCATCGACATTGGAAAAAACAAACTTTTGGACAAATTGAACAAACTCATTGTGAACAGCATCAATGGAAAAATGTTGGAAAGCAATGACTTTAAAATCATGTACCATCAAAACGCGGATTATTTTATCGCGAATTTGCTCCCGACCGATCCGGTGGTTTTAAAATTGTTCAAAGAAATTGTACTGACTTTCGACAAAACCGATTACAAAATCCACCGGGTGAAACTGGTCGAGCCTTCGGACGATTATACCCAAATTTATTTCACAAAATTGAAGACGAATGCGCCCATCGAAGATTCGGTTTTTAGGCTTTAGCCTTGTTTTGTTGGTTTTTGGCGCTTGCGGTTCCCTGCTCAACTTGGAAGACTTTCACCGCGTTCCGATTCAGAAAGAAACTTTTGCGCTCAACCCATATTTTTCCGAAACGGGCGAAACACATGTTTACAACGCTGAAATTTCGGTTTACGGAAAAAATTTTAGCGGAACCTTTGTTCACAAAAAAATGAATGACACCCTGCAACGGGCCGCCTTTTTGTCCGGATTTGGAAACACCTTGCTCGACTTGAGTTTCAATAAAGATTATTTCAAATTGAACTACGGCATAAAAGAAATCGATAAAAAATATATTGTCACCACCTTGGTCGAAGATTTTCGATTGATGACCATTCCTGTAAGAAAAGTTGCCGAAATTTACGAGAACCCAACGAAGAAAGTTTTAAAAACAGCGACCGGAAAGGGATTTGTGTATTATTTTTTCGACAAAAAAACACAACGCTTGGTGAAATTGGTCAAAACTTCTGCACGAAAAAAGAAAGTAAGTGTTTATTTTAGCAACTTTAACGGGGAACGGCCGAGAACCATCAAAATAGCACATCATGGCCTAAAACTGACCATTTCTTTGAATGCCAAGCCAAAAGCCTATGTTGATTGATAATTTTTCAAAAATACTGGAGGAAAAAATTGAAAATAATCAGGTTTTTACCTTGATAAAAATCAATTCCGAGCATCC
>DASSWG010000140.1:0-2479 GCA_035705295.1 Flavobacteriaceae bacterium | reverse complement strand
CAGGTGTTGGATGACGGAGGCATTTGGATGATGGATTGGTTTGGATAAAAGTAATAAAATTCTCTAAGCGTTGGTTTCTATCACTTATTTTTTTGTTTCTTTTTCCTGTATATTTGTTACCATGAAGTATTTCTTTTGGCTGATTTCCTTTACCATTGCCGTTACAGGCTCCGCGCAACAAACCCAAACCGTCGATTTTAAAAAAGCGAATGCTTCCATTGCACTAAACCCCGAAAATAAATCTGTGGAGGGAAAAGTGGTTTATACTTTCCAGATTCTAAAAAAAACGGATTCCATTTTTTTGGACGCCAAAAACATGGAATTTTCTTTTGAAAACCAAGATTCGGGGATCGAACTGAAATCAACTTCCGAAAAATTATGGATGCTGCATTCTTTTAAAGCCGGAAAAATATATAAAATTCAATTTTCTTACACTGCAAACCCCGAACAAACCATGTATTTCGTGGGCTGGGAAAATACAGGGAGCAATCAAATTTGGACGCAGGGACAAGGGAAAAAAACTTCACATTGGTTGCCGAGCATTGATGATTTGAACGAAAAAATAGAGTTTGACCTGTCGATTGTTGCTCCCAGAAAGTACAGGGCTATTTCCAATGGAAAACTACTTGGCGTGGAAAAAGTTTCGGATACCACAGCGCGTTGGAATTTCGATATGAACCACCCGATGAGCAGTTATTTGGTGGCATTGGCAGTGGGCGATTTTGAAAACAAGACCATTTTTTCCGAAAGCGGGGTTCCCATAAAATTATTTTATGAACCGAAAGATTCGGCAAAAGTGGAGCCGACTTATCGTTACACCAAACAAATATTCGATTTTTTGGAAACCGAGATCGGCGTTCCATTTCCGTGGCAAAACCACAAACAAGTTCCTGTGCGCGATTTTTTGTACGCCGGAATGGAAAACACTACGCTCACCATTTTTTCCGAGGCGTTTGTGATCGATTCCACCGCGTTCATCGACCGAAATTATGTGAACGTGAACGCCCACGAATTGGCACATCAGTGGTTTGGCGATTTGGTGACCGAAGTTTCCAGCGAACATCACTGGTTGCAGGAAGGTTTTGCGACTTATTATGCGTTGCTGGCGGAACGCGAAATTTTTGGCAACGATTATTATTATTTCAAACTTTTTAAAACTGCGGAACAATTAAAGGCCCGCAGCGACAAAGGCGAAGGCGAATCCTTGCTCGACCCGAAAGCAAATTCGTTGACGTTTTATCAGAAAGGCGCTTGGGCATTGGTGCTGCTACGCGAAAAAATAGGGGAGGAAGCTTTTCGCGAAGCGGTAAAAAATTATTTGCGGAACAATGCATATCAAAATGCAAGGGTATCGGATTTTATTTCGGAAGCCGAAAAAAGCAGCGGGCAAGATTTGACCGAATTTGTTGAAAATTGGTTGCAACAAACCGCTTTTCAAGCCGATCAGGCGATGGATTATTTGAAGGAATCTCGTTTTATGGTCGATTATTTGAATCTCGCTGCTTTGCGAACCGTAAATTTTCAGGAGAAAAAAATGGCACTTTCCGAAGTCTTGGATTTTTCGGTGAACGATTATTTGGGGCAGGAAGTTATTTTTCAGTTGGCACAAGAAATATATTCCCCGGAAGTGGGCTCACTTTATAAAAAAGCTTTTGTTTCCAATAATTTGCTCACCCGCCAAGCAATTGCAAATTTGTTGACCAAAATTCCACAGGGATTAAAATCCGAGTACGAAACTTTGCTGCTGGACGATTCTTATTTGACGCAAGAAAAAGCCTTGTTACATTTATGGACAAATTTTCCAAAAAACCGCGCTGAATATATGGAAGCGCTCAAATTAACGGAAGGATTTCCCGATAAAAATGTGGAATTGTTGTGGTTGACCTTGAATTTGGCCACAAAAAATTATGAGCCTGAAAAAAAGCAAGAAAATTACGCCGTTTTGTCGCAATATACTTTGCCTAAATATGGATTTCCAATTCGGCAAAACGCATTTGGGTATTTGTACCAACTCAATGCGTTTTCTAACCAAAATTATAAAGATTTGCTGCAAGGCTGTTTTCATCAAACCTGGCGTTTTCGCGATTTTTGCAGAAAATTGTTGGAGGAGTTGTTGAAAGACGAATCCCATCGGGAAAAATTAATGGGAATAAAAAACGGACTTTCGCCGCAACAAGTGGAACTGTTAACCAAAAAACTAAACTGATATGCGCGCATTGGTCATTTCCGGTGGAGGAAGCAAAGGAGCCTACGCTGGCGGGGTCGCACAACATTTGATCGAAGTGCAACAACGTAAATACGATTTGTTGTTGGGCTCTTCCACGGGCAGTTTGTTGATCCCGCATTTATCCATCGGAAAAGTGGAAAAACTGCACCATATTTATACAAACGTCAATCAGCAGAGCATTTTTAGTTTGAACCCATTCGTGACCCGAAAAAAAGGAAGTCGTGAATTTGTCAGCATCAATTTTTTGAACAC
>DASSWG010000139.1:0-55589 GCA_035705295.1 Flavobacteriaceae bacterium | reverse complement strand
CGCTTTTGGTGGAATAAAAAGCCTCACCCGGAAATGCCAAAAAGGGCATTTCCGACCTCTCCAAAGGAGAGATGAAAAGGATATTCCAAAGAAAGGTCATTTGGACATTTATAGACAAGCAAAGTTGTCTTCATCGGGAATTCTGAAAAATATACACTTCGGTTGCGCCCAAGCCGTATTTTTGATAATCGGCGTCGTAAAACTTCAAATTATCATAGCGTCTAAAAAGGCTTTCCAGTTCGGAACGCAAAACCCCCTCGCCCACTCCGTGGATAAACACAACTTTTTGAATGCGCTTTTTAATTGCAAAATCCAACTGGTGTTTCGCGGTGTCGAGCTGTAGGTTCAGCATATCGAAATTGGTCAGATTTTTCGTGGAATTCACCAATTGATGAATGTGCAAATCAACTTCCATTGCCGGCAAGTTGCGTTCTTTGGGCCTGATTTTGTTGGAAATGGATTTTTTCTGAATCTGTTTTTCGATTAAAGCCAAAGCAATGGAAGCCTGATCGACTTCCATTTCTTGGGTCGAAATTTTTACCACTTCGTTTGCTGCAAAAATCAATTCAAAACCATCTTCGGTTTCGAGGGTGATGTTGTCATTTTCCAAATGAACGACTTTTCCGGAAATTGCTTCGTCCAATACTTCAACGTGGTCGCCTTCAGCTATTTTCTCTATTTTTTTCATTTCGGACTTCTCGTTCTTCATTTATTCCAGCGGGTTCCATTGTCCATTGTTGGGTGACGGAGTACAATCCTAACATCAACAATACCAATCCAGTAATTTTTGGGTAAACGCTGTTGTTGTTCGATATAAGGACATACACCAATAAACCGGCACCGACAAAGAGCGATGCGTACATTAAATTTTTCCGTTTTTTAAACATGGGGGATTTGGTTTTAAAAATTTAAACCATTGCTTTTTTGAACTTGTTCGTTTCAAAAATATTACTTTTATTTTAAATTGAACAATTTATCAAAAAAAATCATGGAAAAATACATGCTCACTTGCCCCACAAAAAAATATTTGGGTTTCGATTGTTTGGGCTGTGGCTTGCAACGCTCGGTTTTTTTGTTGTTAAAAGGCGAATTTGTGGAAGCATTTTACATGTATCCGGCGATTTACCCGATGTTGCTATTGGGCTTTACAATTGCATTCCATCAATTTTTCCCGCTGAAACACATTGTAAAAATCGTTTGGGTTGTGGGAATACTAACTGCCGCGACAATGGTTGGAAGTTATGTGTTGAAACATTTTGTTTAGCTCAAAACGGCTATGTCGAATTTTATTCCTAAATTTCCCTTCCAACTAAAAACACTGAATTATGGAAAAACAAAACTTGCCCAATTCAACTTTGATATTGGTTTTCGGAATTATTTCGATCATTGGTTGTTGCTGTTACGGTATCGCCGGCCTCATTTTTGGGATCATTGCCATTGTGTTGGCCAATTCCGCCACGAAAATTTACATGGAAAACCCTGAGCTTTATGATGGCTACCAAAATGTAAAAATCGGAAAAACTTTGGCGATCATCGGTGTGGTTTTAAGCGCGATTTCACTGCTTTTCACCGCTTGGGCACTTATCCAATATGGAGGTTTCGAAGGCATTGAGGAAATGCAGCGCGAAATGATGGAGCAATACGGCATTGATTAATGAGCTCGAAAAAATAGTGTCATTATTTATGGATTGAACAAAATGCATCGGAGAAACCACCGATGCATTTTTTTTATAGATCAACTTTTTGCTCGCAATTCTCACAAAAAATACGCCAGCAAAATCCCCAACACAATGACGATCATTTTGGAAGCGTTGAATTGGTGGTTTTTGGAAGATTCGAACAAAATGGTGGTGGAAACGTGCAGAAAAATCCCAATGATCATTGCGTTGATGTACACTTCCATTCCTTCAAAAAATGAGGTGTGGGCTTGCAGAAAACTTCCCAAAGGCGTCATCAGGGCAAACACGCACAGAAAGAACACGACTTTGGTTTTGCTCAAAGAAGAACCCAGCAAAAATGCACTGATGATCACCGCGATCGGTATTTTGTGCACCACGACGCCAAACAACAAATGATGGTTATGGTGCAACGGAAAACCTTCCAACAACGCGTGCACACAAAGCCCAAAAAACAAGGCCCACGGAAATTGGTTTTGATTTTCGAGCGGGTGCAAATGCCCGTGTTCGGCCCCTTTTGAAAGAAATTCGAGCACAATTTGCAACAAAAGCCCGAGCATAATAAAAATACCGACCGTTTCGGAATTTTCGCGGTAAACCTGTGGCAAAAATTCAAACACCGTGATCGACAACAAAAATGCGCCACTGAAAGAAAGCAACAATTTCACGGCGTTGGAATTTGCTTTCAAAAAAAGGGCGATCACAAACCCCAAAATTACTGCTATGATAGGTAACAAAATGCTCATTGTCGAAAAATTAAAATTAGGCGCGGAGAACTTTCTTTATCGAAATCGTGTAAATCATAATCGCCAAAAACATGTTCCAGTTCCACTTCGGCTTCTTCAAAATAGGTTTGGAAATCCTTTAAATGCAGGGCTTTCACTTTTTCGGTGAACGAAAAATTTTCGCCTTCATCTTGAAAATCGATTTGTTTGAAAATAAACCCGTTTTCTACCCAACGTTCAATATGGAAATCGATCCCTTTTCTAGATTTTGTTTCGGAAGGCACCAGATTTTCGATCACAAAATCAACGTTCATAAAATCGATCACACCAAATCCGTTGGGTTTCAGATCGGTTTTTATGGCCTTGATGGTGCGCAAATTATCTTCCGGGTTTTCGAAATATCCGAAACTGGTGAACAAATTGAAAACCGCATCGAAGCGTTTCCCGAAAGGTTCGCACATATCGTGTTTTTCAAAATGCAGGGTTTCGTTTTCGAACTGCTTCGCAAAAGCAATGCTGTTTCCGGAAAGGTCGGCACCGGTAACGTCAAAACCCAATTTGTTCAAGTAAATGGAATGACGGCCTTTTCCGCAGGCCAAATCCAAAATGGAAGCGCCTTTTTTCAATTCCAAAAACCGCACAAGGTTCCGCATAAAGTCGTGTGCTTCATTGTGGTCGCGGTCTTTGTACAAAATATGGTAATAGGGCGTGTCGAACCAAGAAGAATACCAGCTTTGCGTCGGTGTTGCCATAGCTGCAAAATTAACGTATTTTTGCGGAAAACGGGTTATGGGAAACAATTTCAAAATGGTGGCGAAAACTTTGTTCGGTTTTGAGCCTTTGTTGGCAAAAGAATTGCGCGATTTGGGCGCGATGGATGTCAAAGAAGGAGTTCGGAGCGTGCAATTTACCGGCGACACCGGGTTTATGTACAAAGCAAATCTGTGCTTGCGCACGGCCATAAAAATCCTAAAGCCTTTTGCACAGTTCAAAGTTCGATCCGAAGACGAGCTTTACAAAAATGTTTTTCAAATCGATTGGCCCGAAATGATGGACGCTACCGGAAGCATTGCTATTGACGCAACGGTGCATTCGCAAAAGTTCACGCATTCCAAATACATTGCGCTGAAAACAAAGGACGCGATTGTGGATAAATTCCGAAAACTTAGTGGGACCCGTCCGAACGTGGATTTGGACCACCCGAATTTACGCATCAATGTGCATATTGAAAACGAAGATTGCACACTTTCATTGGACAGTTCCGGGCAATCGTTGCACAAACGCGGCTACAAAACCGCCACCAACATTGCACCGATGAACGAAGTCTTGGCCGCCGGCCTGTTGCTGCATTCCGGTTGGGACGGGCAAACCGATTTTCTGGACCCAATGTGCGGCAGCGGCACTATTTTGGTCGAAGCGGCGATGATCGCCTGCAACATTCCGCCAAATTTGAACAAAAAGGAATTCGGGTTTGAAAAATGGAAAGATTGGGACGTGGACCTTTTTGAAAAAATAGAAGAATCGGCTTTGGGCAAAATCCGCGGGTTCGAGCATAAAATCACCGGTTACGACAAAGCTCCATCCGCTGTGCGCAAAGCGATCGACAATGTTGAAAATGCCAATTTAAAAGAATTCATTTCGGTGGAACAACAAGATTTTTTCGAAACGGAAAAACAAGGCGATGCGCATTTACATATGCTTTTCAATCCGCCGTACGGCGAACGCTTGCAAATCAACATGCCGGAATTTTACGGAAAAATTGGCGATACCTTGAAACAAGCTTATCCCGGAACCCACGCTTGGTTTATCACCTCCGATATGGAAGCGATCAAAAACGTGGGCTTAAAACCTTCACGAAAAATCAAAGTTTTCAATGGAAAGTTGGAAGCACGCTTATTGAAATATGTGATGTACGAAGGAACGAAAAAGGTGCATAAAATGAAGTGAATGGTGATCGGGGAATGGTGATCGGGGAATGGTGATCGAGGAATGGTGATCGGGGAATGGTGATTGGTGATCGGGGAATGGTGAATAGTGATCGGTTAATTGGAGAACGGAATTGGAACGGCTATTTCTTCAGTATTTTTTTGAATACGCTTCCTTGATCACTTACAATTTCCAAAAAATAAATACCGTTTTGCAAAGCGGAAATATCATAGGAAGCAGATTTTTTTACAAAGGAGAGGGCTTTCTTTCCTGCAATATCATAAATTACAATTCGCTCAATAACCGAATTGCTTTCTACCGATAAAACATTTTTCACCGGATTGGGGAAAACCGCGAATGACCTATTTTCAAGTTGATTCGTGCTCAAAAGCACATTATTGTATATGGCTTGATCTCCTACAATATTGGTAATGGTTAAAGTTTTACTTCCATTGTTTTCCGTATTTATACCATAACTGAAAGGATCGTTTTCATGATTTTTATAAAAATCAAAAAAATAGAATTGTTCAAAATCATTATTCCCAGAAATCTGACAAGTTTCCAGCGACACCGCAAATGAGGTGAAATTAAATGAACTTTGTCCATTATCAAATATTAACCCCCCTCCTCCTGAATTGCATACAGTTGTTTCGAAATCAAATGTATTGTTCCCTACGTCATAAAAGTTTAAATCCACATATTGAACCTCACTGTTGGAAGGAGGAAAATGGTCCGTCGCGTTTACGACCATCTTTTGCAAATACCAAGTATGGTTGAAAAGTTCTGGATTTTGTGCGTTAATTGCAAAGCAAAACGCAAAACATAAAAAAGTAAGTATTGATTTCATAAGCCTACTTTTATTCGCCAATAAGCAAATCAAAGATACCCCTTTTTTATTAAAATTTTGTCATTTCGAATAAATCGGAATAAAATACGAAATGGAATAGCCCCAACCTGCGCCGAATTTGCTGCGTTCGTAGGTTTTTCCGAAACCGGGGATCGGGAAATAGCAAATCTTTAAATAGCATTGACCGTTCAGGTCAATTGGTGTTTTATCTGCTTTTTTACGCGTATTTCAAAAATAGCATGTAATTTGTTTTGTTTTTTAAAATAATTTTAAAAACTTTAACCAAAATATTTCATGTTATGAAACAAGCCTACAAGCCTACAAGCTCCGCCACGGGAATGTATCTTGTTTCGTTGGTATGCGACGGCATTATCATTGACTCAAAAAATCTAATTATTGAATAATAACCTGTCTGCCGACAGGCAGGCCCCAAAACAATCATCATGAAAACTTATATCATCTTTATATCGTTTTTTATAGGCATTATAAGCAGCAATGCCCAAACCACCGCCATCCCTGACGTTAATTTTGAACAAGAATTAATAAATCAAGGAATCGACAGCGACGGCACCATCAATGGACAAGTGCTGACCAGCGATATTGTTGGAGTGTTGCACTTAGACTTGAATTGGGTGTATGATTTGACCGGTTTACAGGATTTTGCCGCTTTGGAATCGCTAAAATTGGAGGATGGAGGAGGGCCAAATATCACCTTAGATTTAACAGCCAATATTAATTTAAAGAAGTTGGAAATCTGGTCTTTTGTCGGTTTGTCCACGCTTGATTTGACTGGCTTGACCAGTCTGGAAGAATTGATCTTATTGGAAAGTCAGGGCGACGTGATGACCATGCCGATAGACAGTTTGGACCTCAGTACCAATACGAATATCGATAAATTATATTTAGCTGATTTTTTTATACAAACCATCAACCTTCAAAATGGGAACAATGCCAATATGTTGAATTTTGAGTTGGATCTAGTTCAGGGCGGTGGTCCAGGCCCACCCTCGCCCCCGACCGATCGGGCTATGTGCATCAAGGTAGATGATGCCGTTGCCGCTACGGCCAACACCGCGCCTTATGATAGCTGGATCATTGATGGCATTGCCCCTACTTTTTATGATTCAGGAGTGTGTACTTTATCAGTAAATGATGTGGAAACGGTAGATTTGGTTTTATACCCCAATCCGGCAATTGAAACCTTTCAAATAAATTCCCAACAAAATATAAAGAAAATCCATATATATGATCTATATGGGAAATTGGTAAAAAACTATACGCTTCAAGAAAATTATCCGGTGGGGGATTTGACAAAAGGCATCTACATGTTGGAAATACAAACTTTTGACGGGCAAAAACAGGTTTTGAAGTTTGTTAAAAAATGATTTAAAGTTTTTATAATCGGTTTCAATATTCTTTTACTTACCGTCGCGCATTTCCACCAACTCATTTCGAATAAATCGGGATAAAATACGAAATGGAATACCCCCAACCCGCGCCAAATTTGCTGCGTTCGTAGGTTTTTCCAAAACCGGGAATGTACAAATTGTCGAAACCCGTGGGCGTTTGCTGGTTCAGGCGGCGTTTCAGTTGGGCATACAGCCCCAAATACACATTGTGCAACACTTCCACTTTGATACCCGCTTGAAATTCGAGCCAACTGGCAGTGAGTCCGCTATATTCTTGGTTTGGGGTTTTCACATCGGGGTCGAAATAATCGGAGCCGGTATAAATAGCATAGTGTCCCAAGGTTTCGCTAAACGACGCGCCACCATAACGAAGCCCCACAAAAATGCTGTTTTGCATTCCCAGCCAATTATCGTAAGCATTGTAATTCGCACCGATTTTGAAATAGCTGCCGTTGGTTTCGGCCGTTAAATTCGGTTCATTGTACAGAAATCGCTCGTTGCCAATTTCCACCGCAACATAATAATCTTCATACAACCGATAATCGCCCAAAATTTCAAATCCGCTATAGTTTTCATCGAGCAACGAACGGATGGGTTTGCTTAAATCCACGCCAACACGAACTCCGTATTGCTCGGGATAAACCAAGGAATCGGCCGGAATTTCTTCTTGTGAAAACCCCGCTACACCGAACAACAGACTAATGATAAATATACAAATGCGCACGGATTTCATTGTTGATTAGGGTTTGTTCCACTTGAATGTTTTTGATCCAATTGGTTGCGGGCGTTTCGGTTTCGCGGGCAGCTTGCAAATCGAGGTATTCGGTTTTAAAACCACAGGCTTTGCTCACGTATACTTCGTTGACAGCATAGGAAAAATCCACCACATCGGAATTCGCGGGAATTTCTTCTTCGCTTTCCTCCCCGACATTGATGATGAATTGATATTCGGTGGAATTTTGAAATGTTTTCAACGGAATGGCAATACTGTCGATGGTTTGTTCATTAACGAACAACGAATCGGTTTGTCCTTCGGCGATCAGGTTCAGGCGCGGCGCGGGTTTCAAGTCGTCGGGATCGTTAAAATCATAGAACCGGATGATCAACAAAGGCGTGGTCGGCGTGGCTTCCGGGCAAATGTCGTCTTTTTGGCAGGAGTTGGTTGTCGATAGAATTACCAGCAGGGTCAATATTAAATAAAGCTTTTTTTTCACTTTTTCATTTTAGAAATTTCCGGTTTCAAGTTGTTTTCCCGTCTTCGAGCTTCGGACTTCGAACTTCCAAACAAACCACATTCTCCACATGGTGCGTTTGCGGGAACATATCCACTGGTTGCACTTTGGTGACTTTGTAGTGTTTATCCAACAAAGCCAAATCACGGGCTTGCGTGGCGGAGTTGCAACTAACGTACACAATTCGTTTGGGCAAGATACCCAAAATTTGCGCGACTACATCTTTGTGCATTCCGTCGCGTGGCGGGTCGGTAATGATCACGTCAGGTTTGCCATGTTTTTGCACAAATTCGTCGGTGAACACTTTTTTCATGTCGCCGGCGAAAAATTCCACGTTATCGATGCCGTTTAGTTGAGCGTTTTCTTTTGCGGCGTCGATCGCATCGGGCACAGCTTCGACACCGACCACTTTTTGGGCTTTTTTGGCTACAAATTGTGCAATAGTGCCAGTTCCGGTATATAAATCGTACACTACATCTTCTTCGGAAAGTTGCGCAAAATCGCGGGTGATTTTGTACAATTCGTAGGCTTGGTCAGAATTGGTTTGGTAAAACGATTTGGCCGTAATTTTAAATTTCAAACCTTCCATTTCTTCGAAAATATGATCGCGTCCGGCGTAACAAATCACCTCTTGATCGTAAATGGTGTCGTTTCCTTTGGGGTTGATCACATACAACAACGAAGTAATTTCCGAGAATTTTTCCACCACAAAATCCAACAACATTTCGCGTTGGACTTTGTTTTCTTCGAAAAATTGGAGCAACACCATAATTTCGCCCGTGGAAGAAGTTCGGATCATCAGCGTGCGCAAAAAACCGGTTTGGTTGCGCGTATTGAAAAACGACAATCCATTTTCGGCCGCGAATTGTTTGATTTCATTTCTAATCGCGTTGCTCGGATCTTCTTGCAACCAACATTTCTCGATGTCCAAAATCTTGTCCCACATTCCGGGAATGTGAAAACCCAGTGCGTTTTTATTGTCGAACTCTTTCCCGCTATTGATTTCTTCCAGCGTCAACCAACGGCTGTCGCTGAACGAAAATTCCATTTTGTTGCGGTAGAAATAGGTTTTTTCGCTTCCCAAAATTGGGTGAAACGCTGGCAATTCAACTTTCCCAATGCGTTTCAGGTTGTTTTCAACTTCTTGCTGCTTGTAAAAAAGTTGATGCTCGTAGCCCATATTTTGCCATTTGCAACCGCCACAAACCCCAAAATGTTGGCAAACCGGTTCGGTTCGTTTTTCCGAAAGTTTTTCAAATGCGATGGCGGAACCTTGATAAAAAGCTTTTCGTTTTTTGTTGGTTTGCACCGTGACCACATCGCCCGGAACGGCATTGTCGATGAAAATCACTTTTCCGTCCGGCGATTTTCCGACCGCTTTTCCTTTTGCGCCCGCATCGACCACTTCCACCGATTCAAAAACCTTGCGTTTGTTTTTTCTTGCCATAGCGCAAAAGTACGAAATCGCCATAGGTTTTGGAATTTGAAAATGAGGGAATTTGTAAATGAAATTATTGATATAGCCGAAGGACTTCAAAAAGAAATCTTAGCGGATATTTTTCAAAAAAAGAATTACAATAACTGATCTGTTTGTTTTAAAATTGATTAATAGTTTAAAAATAAGGGCTTTTAACCGCAAAGGGCACAAAGCCCGCCTGCCGGACGGGCAGGTTTTACGCAAAGGTCGCAAAGCATTAATCTTGATTTTCAAATCTTCGCGATCTTTGTGGCATTTCACTTTCTTGACAAACAAACAGTTTCAGACAATTACAAATTACAAAAAAGTAAAAATGTAATATTGCAATATTACGTATCGAATTTTAATTGAAACTTTCGATATCTTCTTATTATGGGTTCAAGTCATAAATGCAACAAAACTTTAAGCTTTCTAATTTGAAAAGTCCCAAAAACATTCTGTAATTTGCAATCCACAACCGAAAATCGAATAATTAAGGAAAAAATAACGTTCCAAATTGGGGAACTCCTATAAAATCTACAAATAAAAAAACACAAGCTATGTTAACTTCTGAAATCACTTCTTCGCAACAAGCCATCGAATTGGAAAACAAATATGGAGCGCACAACTACCACCCGCTCCCCGTTGTACTCACCAAAGGCGAAGGTGTTCATGTTTGGGATGTGGAAGGAAAAAAATATTACGATTTTTTGTCGGCCTATTCTGCGGTGAATCAAGGCCATTGCCACCCAAAAATCACCAAAGCGATGATGGACCAGGCAACTACTTTGGCGCTGACCTCGCGCGCCTTTTACAACGATATGTTGGGAAAGTATGAAAAATTCGCCACGGAATATTTCGGCTACGACAAATTGTTACCGATGAACACCGGCGCGGAAGCCGTGGAAACTGCCATTAAAATTTGCCGAAAATGGGCTTATGAAAAGAAAGGTGTTCCCGAAAAAGAAGCACAAATCATTGTTTGCAAAAATAATTTCCACGGAAGAACGACCACAATTATTTCTTTCAGCAACGACGAAGATGCGCGCAAACATTTTGGACCGTACACACCGGGGTTCTTAAAAATCGAATACGACAATTTGGAAATCTTGGAAAAAACCTTGAACGAAAACCCTAACATCGCCGGCTTTTTGGTGGAACCTATTCAAGGCGAAGCCGGGGTTTATGTGCCAAGCGAAGGGTATTTGAAAAAAGCGAAAGCCCTGTGCGAAAAGCACAACGTGCTGTTCATCGCCGACGAAATCCAAACGGGAATTGCCCGCACCGGAAAACTATTGGCCTGCGACCACGAAAATGTGCGCCCCGATATGATCACTTTGGGAAAAGCCATTTCCGGCGGGGCTTACCCCATTTCGGCGGTGTTGGCCGATGATGAAATTATGAACGTCATCAAACCCGGGCAACACGGTTCCACATTTGGCGGAAACCCGGTTGCTGCGGCAGTTGCCATTGCCGCGTTGGAAGTGGTCACAGATGAAAATCTCGCCGAAAATGCTGAAAAACTGGGCGAAATTTTCCGAGTGGAAATGAACAAATACATCGACGGTTCGGAACTGGTAAGTTTGGTGCGCGGTAAAGGTTTGTTGAACGCGATCGTGATCAACGATTCCGAAAACTCCTCCACGGCTTGGGACATTTGCTTGGCACTAAAAGAAAACGGTTTATTGGCAAAACCCACCCACGGAAACATCATCCGGTTTGCACCACCGTTGGTCATGACCGAAGCACAATTGATGGACTGTGTCGGGATTATTGTAAAAACATTGAAGGAGTTTGAGGAAAAGTAAAAAACACCTTCAAAATTTCAAGATCAAAAAAAACGGAAAATCCAATTCTTGGAAATTCCGTTTTTTTTTGTCGAGTTTGGTTTTTAGTATAAATAGACTATGGAAAATATTAATTTTCAAAAAATCCGAGTCAAATAACCTTAACAAAATCCTGAATCCGCTCCGCGTTTCGGACTAAGCAGCCTGCACAATTTTCTTACCCCCGATAGCTCGGGGTCGGGAAAATTGGCGACCTGCTTACATATTCCTCCGATACTGCCCCCCCACTTCGAACAAAGCTTCCGTAATTTGTCCCAACGAACAAGTTTTGGTGGCCTCCATCAATTCTTCAAAAATATTTTTGTTTTCGATGGCGGCCTCCTGTACTTTTTTCAAGGTTTCCTCTTCTTTTCCTTCGTAAGTTTTGTGCAGGTTTTTCAAGGTTTGAATTTGGAACTTTTTCTCTTTTTCCGTCGCGCGAATCACTTCCCCCGGCAAAACCGTCGGCGAACCTTTACTGCTCAAAAACGTGTTCACGCCAATGATCGGGAAATCGCCGTTGTGTTTCAAGGTTTCGTAATACAAACTTTCTTCCTGTATTTTGCTGCGTTGGTACATGGTTTCCATCGCGCCCAAAACCCCACCGCGTTCGGTGATGCGATCAAATTCTGCCAAAACGGCTTCTTCCACAAGCTCCGTTAATTCTTCGATAATGAACGAGCCTTGCAATGGGTTTTCGTTTTTCGCCAAGCCCAATTCTTTGTTGATAATGAGTTGGATCGCCATCGCACGACGCACCGATTCTTCCGTTGGCGTGGTGATGGCTTCATCATAAGCATTGGTGTGCAAGGAATTGCAATTGTCATATATCGCGTACAATGCTTGCAAAGTAGTTCGAATGTCGTTAAAGTCAATTTCTTGCGCGTGCAGCGACCGACCGGAAGTTTGAATGTGGTATTTCAACATTTGTGCCCGCGGATTTGCTCCATATTTATGTTTCAGGGCTTTTGACCAAATTCGCCGCGCGACCCTTCCGATGACCGCATATTCGGGATCGATTCCGTTGGAAAAGAAAAACGAAAGGTTTGGCCCGAATTTGTTGATGTCCATTCCGCGGCTCAAATAATATTCCACATAGGTGAACCCGTTGGAAAGTGTCAACGCCAATTGCGTGATGGGGTTGGCTCCGGCTTCGGCAATGTGATAGCCGGAAATGGAAACCGAATAAAAATTGCGTACGTTGTGTTCGATAAAATATTCCTGCACGTCGCCCATCAAGCGCAAGGCGAATTCGGTGGAAAAAATACAGGTGTTTTGCGCCTGATCTTCTTTCAGAATGTCGGCTTGCACCGTTCCTCGAACTTGTGACAGGGTTTTTTGTTTTATTTCTTCGTAAACTTCTTTTGGCAACACCATATCGCCGGTCACGCCCAAAAGCATCAAACCCAAACCGTTATTTCCTTCGGGAAGTTCACCTTGATATTGCGGGCGTTCAATTCCTTTTTCTTTATAAATAGTGTTGATTTTCTTTTCAACTTCTTTTTCCAGCCTATTTTCAACAATGTATTTTTCGCATTGCTGATCGATGGCGGCATTCATAAAAAACCCGAGCAACATCGGTGCCGGCCCGTTAATGGTCATACTGACGGAAGTCATCGGATCGGCCAAATCGAAACCGGAATACAATTTTTTGGCATCGTCCAAACAGCAAATGGAAACCCCGGCATTTCCGATTTTTCCGTAAATATCGGGGCGCAAATCGGGGTCGCTTCCATAAAGCGTGACGGAATCGAAAGCGGTAGAAAGCCGTTTTGCGGGCAACCCGTGGCTCACATAATGAAACCGGCGGTTGGTACGTTCCGGTCCGCCTTCGCCGGCAAACATCCGCGCCGGATCTTCGCCTTGGCGTTTAAAAGGATATAAACCAGCGGTGTACGGAAATTCGCCCGGAACATTTTCTTGCAGCAACCAGTTCAACAAATCGCCCCAAGCTCGGTATTTTGGCAAGGCAACTTTCGGGATTTGCGTGTGCGACAAGGATTCCGTATGGGTTTCAATTTTGATTTCCCGATCGCGGACTTTGAACGAGTAAATGGGATCGTGGTATTTTTTCACGGTTTCTTCCCACTTCAAAATTTCTTCCCAATTGTAGGGATCCAAATCCATTTTCACCTTTTCAAATTGGTCCAGCAACAAATTCAAAAAATCCTTTGCTTCGTTTTCTTCTGTGGAAATTTCCAGTCCGGTTTTGGTCAATTTTGGTGTTTCCCCAATCAAACTTTCAATGGTTTTAAAAATACCATACAATTTTTGGGCAATTTCCGTTTGCGTTTTGGCTTTTTCGTCATACGCACGGTTATTCTCCGAAATTTCGGAAAGATAACGCGTTCTGGCAGGCGGTATCACAAATACTTTTTCGGACATTTCGTCGGAAATATGGTAATCACTTTTGAGCGAAGTATCGGTTTTTTCGACCAAAGTGTTCATTATTTTTTTGTACAACGTGTTCATTCCCGGATCGTTGAATTGCGAAGCAATGGTTCCATAAACCGGCAATTTTTCCGCATCGGTGTCCCACAATTGGTGGTTGCGTTGGTATTGTTTTTTCACATCGCGCAAGGCATCCAACGCCCCACGTTTGTCAAATTTGTTGATGGCGACAATGTCCGCAAAATCGAGCATGTCGATTTTTTCCAATTGTGTGGCCGCACCAAATTCGGGTGTCATCACGTACAAAGAAACATCGGAATGGTCCAAAATTTCGGTGTCGCTTTGGCCGATACCAGAGGTTTCCAAAATGATCAAGTCGAAATTGGCGGCTTTTAAAATTTCAACCGCTTCCTGCACGTATTTTGAAAGGGCTAAATTGGATTGTCGGGTCGCCAACGATCGCATATACACGCGCGGGGAATTGATGGCGTTCATCCGGATACGGTCGCCCAACAAGGCGCCGCCCGTTTTTCGCTTGGAAGGATCGACGGAAACAATGCCCACGGTTTTGTCTTTGAAATCGACCAAAAACCGGCGCACCAACTCATCGACTAAAGACGATTTTCCGGCGCCACCTGTTCCGGTAATTCCCAACACCGGGGTTTTGCTGGTTTTGTTGAGTTGGTGAATTTCTTTTAGGCTCGCTTCTACCACTTTCGGGAAATTTTCAGCAGAAGAAATCATGCGCGCGATCGCTTTGGGGTTTTTGGTGGACAAATCTTTTGGGGCAACATTCAATTCATCCCCCAAGGCATAATCCGATTGTTTCACCAAATCGTTGATCATTCCCTGCAGACCCAGTTCACGACCATCGTCCGGGGAATAGATTTTTGTAATTCCATACTCCATCAACTCTTTGATCTCTTCCGGCAAAATTACGCCGCCGCCGCCAGCAAAAATCTTGATATTCTCCGCTCCTTTTTCTTGGAGCAAATCGTACATATATTTGAAGTACTCGGTATGCCCGCCTTGGTACGAAGTCATCGCAATGGCATTGGCATCTTCCTGGATGGCGGTGTTCACCACTTCTTCCACGCTGCGATCGTGACCCAAATGGATCACTTCCACCCCGGTGGATTGAATGATGCGCCGCATAATATTGATGGCCGCATCGTGCCCGTCAAAAAGCGAGGCCGCGGTGACAATTCGTACTTTGTGTTTGGGTTTATAGGGAGTTTGTGTGTTCATAGGAAATACTATCTTTTGTAAAGTTGCAAATTTACGAAAATGACTCCATAAAACTGAGACGTCAACGCAAAGCTTTCCAAAACCAACCTAATGAAAAAGAACGGCAGGTTTTTGTATATTTACCGTAAAACATTCATGCCATGAAAAAATTCCTGTTGATCCTTCTTGTTTTCAACATCTCTGCTTGTGCGGAATTGCAGACTATAGCCGAAAACCTGCCCGATAATGGCTATGGAATTTCGCAAACCGAAATCGGCAATGGGCTAAAACAAGCCCTGCGCATCGGCATCACCCAACAAGTGACCCAACTTGCCGAAGAAAACGGGTTTTATGGAAACGAACTCGTTCGCATTGTTTTGCCGGAAGAGTTGCAAAAAGTAGAAAACACCTTGCGCGATGTGGGATTGGGAAATCTGGCCGATCAGGGAATCGAAGCTTTGAACGATGCCGCTGAAGATGCCGTTGGGGAAGCCGTTCCTATTTTTATCGATGCTGTGGAAGGCATGACCTTCCAAGACGCCAAAAACATTTTGTTGGGCGGCGATCGTGCGGCCACGTCTTATCTTGAAAACGAAACCAACCGGGCGTTGTACAATAAATTTCAGCCGATCATTCAAAACTCGTTCGCAAAAGTGGGCGCCGATCAAATTTGGAGCAACCTCATCACGCAATACAACAAAATTCCGTTCACCGATAATGTCAATCCCGATTTAACCGATTATGTGACCCAAGAAGCCTTGGATGGCGTGTACACCATGATCGCCGTGGAAGAAAAAGAAATTCGCAACAACCTTCAGTCGCGTACCACCGATTTGTTACGGCGGGTTTTTGCACTGCAGGACTAGTTTAGGCGTGAGGTGTGAGGCGTGAGGAATTTGGGTACTTGCTTTTTATTTTTCAGTATCCAAAGTTTTGTGCAATTTTCGAAAATACCGAAATGCGCCCAGCATACGGCTTCCGTACCAACTGAAATATTCGCCATCGACAAAATGGATTTTTTCGGAGGGAACGATCCCTGAAAAATCGTCCAAATGCTTTTCGGAAAACGGAAAGGGTTCGGAAGAAAGCAGTACCAAATCCAAGTCCGGCAAACTATTCAAATCAATTTCAGGGTAACGAGCTGTATTTTGAAATACATTTTCAAAACGGTTCAGCCGCAACAAATAGTCGATGAATGTATCTCCACCGGCGACCATCCACGGGTTTTTCCAAATGAAATACGCGACTTTCTGAACTGGTTTTTTGGAAATAAACTCTTGAAACGAACGAAATTCAGCTTGAATGTTTTTGATGACTTCAACCGCTTTTTCTTCTACCGAAAATAGCTTTCCAAATTGCCGAATCATCTCACAGGAATCTTTTAAATTATAAATATCGGAAACATGCACCGGTGCGATTTTTTCCAGTTCCGAAACCATTTCCTGTGTGTTTTCTTCTTTGTTGCAAAGAATGATATCGGGATTTGCCGCTTTGATTTTTTCCAATCTCACTTGTTTGGTGCCACCAACGACAGTGATTTCTTTTCGCAAATTTTGGGGGTGCACACAAAATTTGGTGATGCCGACCAGGTTTTCTTTCAAGCCCAAATCCACCAACAATTCGGTTTGGCTCGGCACCAAGGAAACGATGCGTTTCGGGGTTTTCGGGAACACCAATTTTCGTTTCAATTGATCTTGAAGTAGCATGAAAATTGATTTTTTCAGAAAGAAATAGTTAAACTCATTTCTGGGTTATTTTTTATAACCTATCTGCGTGCGGGGTTTGGGATTTTCTTTCTTTTCAACCAGTTCGTCCAAATAGTTGAACACCAACTCAATGTTCTTTCCGTGGTTGGAGAGCTTCTTTTTTATTTCCTCTATTTCGAGTTTTAGATTTAGATTATCTGCAAGCACCCGTCTGATTTTGGTAAACACCCGAATAATCTGTATATTGACCTTTATGGCTGTGGGACTGTGGAGCACGCTTGAGAGCATCGCCACGCCTTGCTCGGTGAAAACCATCGGGGCATAGCGAAGCCCCATTGTGTCCGATGGATTGGAGGTGCCAAATTGGCTCCTCCAATTTTGAAATTCTTCTTTGTTCAGCTCGAACATAAAATCTTTGGGAAAGCGTTCTGCATTTCTGCGCACTTGTCTTTTTAACTGCTTGGTCTCAACTTTATAAAGTTCTGCCAAATCCCTGTCCAACATTACTTTTTGCCCCCTGATCAAATAAATTTTGCTCATGATGACTTCTTCCGGAATGCTGATCTCTTTGCTCATTTCATGTCGATTGGATTGGTAAACTTACTGTTTTTGGATTTGACAACACTAATTACGAAAGTTCAACCTTCTCCTTTTCGTGTACAATTTTTTTTTCAGAAAGAAGCTCTCAAAATCGTCTCCATTTCTTGTTGCAATTCCGAAGCTTTTTCGGCTGCGGCCTCGGCAAAATTTGTTCCGTTGGAAGCATAAATAATTCCTCGGGAAGAATTGATAAGCAAGCCCACATTTTCGTTCATTCCGTGTTTGCAAACTTCTAGCAAATTTCCGCCTTGCGCGCCCACTCCGGGAACCAACAAGAAATTATCGGGAACGATTTTCCGAATTTCCGAAAAATAATCCGCTTTGGTCGCGCCGACGACGTACATCAAATTTTCGCTGTTTTTCCAGGTTTTAGAAACCCGCAGCACTTTTTTGTACAATTCTTCTTGTGAATTTTCAACTTGAAAATCGAACGCGCCTTCGTTGGAAGTCAAGGCCAACAAAATGGTGTGTTTCTCTTTAAAATCCAAAAAAGGTTCCACGGAATCTTTTCCCATATATGGCGCCACAGTTACGGAATCGAAACCCAAATCGTCAAAAAAAGCTTTGGCGTACATCGCGGAAGTATTCCCAATATCGCCGCGTTTGGCATCAGCAATGGTAAAAATTTCGGGATGGTTTTCGTTCAGGTAATCGATTGTTTTCTGCAAAGCTTTCCAACCTTTCAATCCGTAAGCTTCATAAAAAGCGGTGTTGGGTTTGTACGCCACGGCCAACTGATGGGTCGCATCAATGACGGCTTTGTTGAACGCAAAAATCGGATCTTCGGCTTCCAACAAATGGGGTGGAATTTTGTCCAAGTCCACATCCAAACCAATGCAGAGAAAGGACTTTTTTTGGTGGATTTGGGTTATGAGGTTTTGGGTGGTCATTTCGGGTTACGAGTTACGAGTGAACGGGTTGCGAGTATGCGGGTCGGGTGTTCAGGTTACAGGGTATTCGGGTTGCGAGGTGGGTTTTTCCATTCTTTTATTACATATTGAATGAACTTATTTATTTTTCCTCCCAAATTATCATACTCCTCAATTAATGTGGAAACTTCTTTTTCAAGTTCAGGATAAAGTAACTTGATTTTTCTTAAATGATTCACCGTTTCATCATTGCTTGAATGCGAATAGGTCAAAAATTTGACAAAATCAAACTTATACCTGTTTCTTCCATAACCTTCAACAATATTGGAATTGACAGAATCCGAAGCTCTTCTTATCTGACTTCCCAGTTCATACAACTCATATTTTGGTAATTTAAGCGAAAAACGATGGGTTTTGATAAACAACTGAAAAGAAATTGTGTAAATATCCAAATCTTTATATGATAAAGCCATGATATTGTGTTTTAAAATGTTTCTTTCGTTTTTTCCAGCAACCCGTTCACCTGCATACTCGAACACCTATATACTCGCAACCCGAACACCCGCAACCCGTATACTCGAAATCAAATCGAATCCGAAGCCTTCAATTTTTCCGTGTTCGCGGCCAATGTCAGTTCGTCGATAAGTTTTTGGATATCGCCGTTCATAATATTCTGCAAATCGTACAAACTTAAGCCAATTCGATGATCGGTCACGCGGCCTTGGGCGTAATTGTAGGTGCGGATTTTCGCACTTCGATCGCCACTGGTGACCATCGACCCACGTTTTGCAGCGTCTTCTTCCTGCTTTTTGGCCAATTCCAAATCGTACAGGCGTGAACGCAATACTTTAAAGGCCTTTTCTTTGTTTTTGTGCTGTGATTTTTGATCTTGGCATTGCGCCACCAGACCTGTAGGAATGTGCGTCAAACGAACTGCGGAATAAGTCGTGTTCACCGATTGCCCGCCCGGGCCGGAAGAGCAGAAATAATCGATCCGCACATCTTTCGGATCGATTTGCACATCAAATTCTTCGGCTTCGGGAAAAACCATCACCGTCGCCGCACTGGTGTGCACACGGCCTTGGGTTTCGGTTTGTGGCACGCGTTGCACCCGGTGCACACCGGCTTCGTATTTTAAGGTTCCATAAACATCTTCGCCCGAAACTTCAAATTGAATTTCCTTGAAACCGCCGTTGGTTCCTTCGCTAAAATCGACCGTATCGACTTTCCATCCCCGGCTTTCGCAATATTTGGTCAGCATTTTATAGATATCGCCAGCAAAAATACTGGCTTCGTCGCCACCGGTTCCCGCGCGGACTTCCACTACGGCATTTTTGGCGTCTTCTGGGTCTTTTGGCACGAGCATCATCCGGATTTTTTCTTCCAGTTTCGGGAGTTTTTCCTTGGCTTCTTCCAATTGCATTTTTGCCATTTCCACCATTTCGGCATCGCTGCCATCGGCAATGATTTCTTCGGCTTCGGAAATGTTGTTGGTGAGTTCCAAATAGGTTTCCCGTTCGGCCATCAAAGCTTTCAGGTCCTTATATTCCTTGGTCAAGGCAATATAACGTTTCTGGTCGGTGATGATTTCCGGTTGGATGATCAGGTCGTTCACCTCGTCGAAACGTTGTTTGATAATGTTCAGTTTATCGATCATATTCTTTTTCGCAATGCGCGCAAATTTACGATAATTTGGACAATTCGGCTGTAAAGTTTCGGTTTTGAAAATATCTTGAAAATATCGGATTTCTTCAGGATTTTGCTTTCAATATATCACCCTATTAAAAGAAGGATCAATTCTGAAGAAGATTTACAGTTTCAAGGATATTTGCGTTGACTTCTCGATACATTTTGTTTCCGCTTTGCTCCAACAAAACACTCGAAGTGACGTTCTCGATACATTTTGTTTCCGCTTTGCTCCAACAAAACATACGCCACGGTGCACGGGCTCGAAGGGACGAATCTTAAAATTCTGATCACCGATCACCAAATCAAAGATTCACAATCACCCCAATCCCCAACTGCTGTTTCCATTGTACGGCCGGGCCTTTTTCCACGAGCTCGCCTTCATCGCTTTCTTCTTTGATTTTGATGTCGTCATCGTACTTTAGGTGCGACCCCAATTTGGCGACCACATAATCGTTGACTTTGAACCGGAAATTCAATTCCCAGTTCACATCCACGTTTCCAAAACGGTTCAGGTAATCGGTGTACAAGCTGAGTTTATTGTTTAGGGTGATGTTTTCGAATAAGGTAGCATGGTATTCATTGGTAAGCAAAATCCCGACCTGAGTCCGCACGTTTTCGCCTTCACGGATAATTTCTCCGGTTTCGTCAACAACTGCCGGCGTTACGCCAAAAGCACCGGAATCGGCCAATTCTTGATCAAGTACAAAGGTAGATTTCATCGTCAATGGCGATGCGTACACGAGCAAATTTTCCGATTCGGCATTGTATTCCGAGCCCACGCCCAAAAACAAATAGGCCGGCGCCATAAATTCCGAAATTTCATTTTCGGTGTTCGGATAGGTGTAACCTTTTGAAAATTGGGTGTTGAAATTGAATTTTGCAGAATAGTAAAAATTGGAAAGCGAATCTTTTCTATACCCAAAAGTGGAGTTGAGCTCAATATTATCGTCGGTTTTTCGAAATTCTTGGTCCTTTTGTTTGTTAACGCCATATTGCATCAACAACTCGTTTTTCCATTGTGCGTTCCCCTTGGAATAATCGCGCTTGATGGCAACGCCCAACAATCCGGAAATGGAATTGCTCCCGCCCGCGTTCCAGTTCACAAAAGCCACTTCGCTCAAATCCAAACCGATGCGATTTGTTTCTTTCCAATAGGAAACCGCTTCTTGTTGCCGCAATAAATTAGCGGCTTTCAGGCTGTCGATTTTTGTAACGACCGTGTTGTGGATACTATAAGGAACTATTCCGTGTGGTTGTATGTTCAACTGGGAAATAGAATCGTTTTGAGCGGAAGAAATTGTGGAAACCAACACCAAAACCAAAAACAATGCTCTGTTCATAAATCAAAAATCTTTAAGCAGTAAAAAAATCATTCATATTGAAAACTACCGAACTTACTTTTTATTGTCAGTTGTTTTTTGGTGGAAGCTTCCACCCTGCCCACAATTTGCGCGTTCACGCCAAAAGATTCCGAAATTTGAATGATTTCCGAAGCAATTTCTTCGGGCACGTACAATTCCATGCGATGGCCCATATTAAAAACTTGGTACATTTCGCGCCAGTCGGTACCGCTTTCTTTTTGGATCAATTTGAACAAAGGTGGCACTTCGAACAAATTGTCTTTTATAATATGCAAATTATCCACAAAATGCAGGATTTTTGTTTGCGCACCACCGCTGCAATGCACCATTCCGTGGATTTCCTGGGAAGAATATTTGGAAAGTACTTTTTTGATGATCGGCGCATAGGTCCGCGTGGGTGAAAGCACCAATTTCCCCGCATCCAATGACGACCCTTCAATTTTGTCCGTCAACTTTTTGCTGCCGGAATACACCAGTTCCGAAGGAATGGAATTGTCGAAACTTTCGGGATATTTTTTCGCCAGTTCATTTGAAAAAACATCGTGCCGCGCCGAAGTGAGGCCATTGCTGCCCATTCCGCCGTTATATTCTTTTTCGTAATTCGCTTTTCCGGAAGAAGACAAGCCCACGATCACATCGCCCGTTTTGATATTTGCGTTGTCGATCACGTTTTTGCGTTTCATCCGCGCCGTAACGGTGGAATCGACAATGATCGTGCGCACCAAATCGCCCACATCGGCGGTTTCGCCCCCGGTGGAATGGATGCTCACGCCAAATTTCCGCAAGTCTTCCAATAATTCTTCCGTGCCGTTGATAATTGCGGAAATCACTTCGCCTGGAACCAAGTTTTTATTGCGGCCAATAGTAGAAGAAAGCATAATATTGTCCGTTGCGCCCACGCACAACAAATCATCGATGTTCATGATCAACGCATCTTGTGCAATGCCTTTCCAAACGGAAAGATCGCCAGTCTCTTTCCAATATAAATACGCAAGCGAAGATTTTGTGCCGGCACCATCGGCATGCATCACCAAACAATAATCATTGTCTCCTGTCAAATAATCGGGCACAATTTTGCAAAATGCTTTTGGAAAAAGGCCTTTGTCCACATTTTTGATGGCTTTGTGCACGTCTTCTTTTTCGGCGGAAACACCGCGTTGCGCATATCGTTTGCTGGTTTTTTGGCTCATAGTTTGGATTCTTGGTGCAAAAATAGGGAAATAAAAAAACCCGTCCTCGAAGTACGCCTCAAAAAATGTTCGGTTTGGTTATAGCGATCATATGGATTTTGCAAACCTTGGCAATGCTTTATAAAACAAAACCCACCCCCAAGTCATAAAAAACCCAAGGATGGGAAAAAAATTGCTATGAAAAAGAAAAAACATCGCTAAAAAAGGATTTAACGATGTTCAAATATATATAAAATTTTGTTAACAAAACAAATTAAGAAAACATATCTTTTACTTTTTCAAAAAATGATTTGTCGTCTTTTTCCGGTTTCGGTTCAAAATTTTCATCATCGAGCATGGTTTCGAAAAATGCTTTTTGTTCCTTTGAAAGCGTTTTTGGGGTCCAAACGTTCACATGAACCAACAAATCACCACTCCCGTAGCCGTTGATGCTCGGAATTCCTTTTCCGCGCAAGCGCAAAATTTTTCCACTTTGCATACCCGCATCGATTTTTATGCGGACTTTTCCTGTAACGGTATCGATTTCTTTCGAAGTGCCCAACACGGCATCTGGGTAGCCGATGTACAAATCATAGTGCAAATTATCGCCTTCGCGTTGCAGGTTTTCATGGGGTTTTTCTTCAATGGCCACCAGCAAATCACCAGAAATCCCATTTCCGGGGGCGTCGTTCCCTTTTCCGGTAACTTTGAGTTGCATTCCTTCCACCACCCCTGGCGGAATTTTAATGGAAACGGTTTCTTCTTGCACGATCATTCCCTGTGAATCGGATTCAGCGGTTTTATGATCAATGGATTGCCCGGAACCGCCACAAGTAGTACAAGGGGCTGCGGTTTGCATCCGGCCCAAAATGGTGTTGGTGATCCGCGTCACTTGACCGGAACCGTTGCAGGTAGCACAAGTTTTGTAGGTGGTCCCTTTTGCTTGGACTTTGCGCTTGACTTTTATTTTCTTTTCGACCCCTTTTGCGATTTCTTCCAAATCCAATTTTACCCGAATGCGCAAATTGCTTCCTTTCATCCGGCGTTGACCACCGCCAAAACCACCAAAGCCGCCCGAAAAACCGCCGCCACCAAATGCACTTCCGAAAATGTCGCCGAATTGGCTGAAAATATCGTCCATGTTCATTCCGCCGCCACCGAAACCTCCGCCACCTTGAAAAGCGGTATGGCCAAATTGGTCGTAACGTGCCTTTTTGTCGGGGTTGCTCAAAACCTCGTACGCCTCGGCCGATTTTTTGAACATTTCTTCCGCTTTGGGGTTGTCGGGATTGCGATCGGGGTGGTTTTCAATGGCTTTTTTACGATAGGCCTTTTTTATTTCGGCCGCGGTCGCGTTTTTACCAATTCCGAGTATGTCGTAATAATCTTCTTTCATCGGTTGTTTTTCCGTTGTTCTTAATTGCTTTTGGACTTATTTTCCGGTAACCACTTTTGGGTAGCGGATTATGCGGTCGCCCAAAACATATCCTTTTTCAACTACATCAACAATCTTGCCTTTCAACTTTTTGTCGGGCGCGGGAATTTGTGTCACTGCCTCGTGCAATTCGGCGTCAAAAGTATCACCAGCCTTCACTTTCATTTGTTCCAAGCCTTTGTTTTTAAGGGTTTCCCGAAGTTTGTTGCTGATCAACTCCACGCCTTTCAACAAATTTTCATCTCCCGATTTTCCGATTTCCAACAAGGCCCTGTCAAAATCGTCCAAAACCGGCAACAACGATTGCAACACCTCTTGGTTGGCGGTTTTGAAAAGCTCCATGCGTTCTTTTCCGGTGCGTCGTTTGTAGTTTTCGAATTCGGCGAACAAACGCAGAAATTTGTCTTTTTCTTTTTGAAGTTCTTCCTTCAGCCGATCGGTTTCATTGATCGCTCCTTCAAGGTTTTCTTTGGTTTTTCCTGCTTCTTCCCGATCTTCGACTTCCTCAATGGCATCGTCGAGTAGTTCTTCCACTTGGTTTTTGACGGATTTTTTTTCTTCCGGATCTATGTTGTTTTCTTGTTTGTTCATAAAGACACTTCTTTTTTGGAAATATGCGTGGCAAAAGTACTGCCATTTCGGTTAAAAATGTCAAATTGTCATTGGATTAATTTCAGAATCACGAGAAATAAAAGGAAACCGGAGAATGAAGTTTTAATATTTCTTTAAGAACAAGGAAATCAATTAACTGTAATTTTGATTTGAAACATTACCGAAAAAATCATGAACAAAACAATTTTGAGCTTTTTTGTACTTGCAACCGTTGGTTTTACAACTTTGGCCTGCAAAAGCGACAAAAAAAATGAAACAAAAAAAGACGCTTCCGAACAAACCAGCGAAGAAAGCAAAATTAGTGGAACTTTTACGATCGACCCGGGGGAATCGACCATCAACTGGAAAGGCTCCAAACCTATGGGCGAGCACATTGGCACCATTGACATCAAATCAGGCGAAATTGTTTTTCAAGATGGAAAACCCGCAAGCGGAAATGTGGTGATCGACATGACTTCGATCACGGTAAAGGACAAAGATCTTGACGAAGAGAAAAAGACGCTATTGGAAAACCACCTCAAAGGGACCGCCGAAGGAAAAGAGGCTGATTTTTTCAACACCACCAAATTTCCAACCGCAACTTTTGAAATCACCGGGAGTGGTGAAAATTCCGGAAAAACAATATTGGAAGGTAATTTGACCATGAAAGGAAAAGCCCATGCGGTTGCCTTTCCTGTAAAAATTTCATGGTCATCGGACAAATCTTCCGTGAAATTGATCGGCGACACGTTCACCATCGACCGCACAAAATGGGGTGTCAATTATGGTTCGAAAAGTATTTTTGACAATTTGGGCGATAATTGGGTAAGCGATGAAATTGAACTTGATTTTGCGGTAAAGGCTTCCAAAGGGTAAAAACTTTTTGCTTGTCCGCTTTAAGCCCTAAAGTATGTTTTGTCACCCTAAGCGTCCCGCATCAAGTGCGGGATCGAAGGGTCGACAAAAATATCTCGACTGCGCTCGATATGACATTTTGTTCTTGATTTTGTAGGTTTAGGCAATTTTCGGGATATGCATTAAACTTTTTTTTACAACAAATCTTCCAACGCTTTGTTGATGTTGGAATAATAGAATTCGAACCCCATTTGTTGAATTTTTTTGCTTTCCACCAATTGGCTGGACAAGGCTACTGTTGCCATTTGCCCCATAAACAGTTTCAGCAAAGGGGCTGGGATTTTGGGCAGCCACAGCGGTTTTTTTAAATTTTCGGCGATCGCGTTGGTCATTTCTTCATTGGTGACCGGATTTGGGGAAACAGCGTTGTAAACCCCGTCGAGATTTTGCAGGATTGCGAACAAATAGATCCTTGCTACATCGCTGACGTGAATCCAAGATTGCCATTGTTTTCCTGTTCCCAAGGGCGCACCGAGGTACGAGTTCACCGACAATTTGAAAATTGGCAACGCCCCGCCGTTTTTTGCCAATACCATTCCGGTTCGTAAAATGGCCACATCGATTCCAATTGTTGAAAATTGACCGGCCGCTTTTTCCCATTTTTGAATCAATTTTACCAAAAACGAATTGGCTGCTTGGGGATCGGTTTCGTCATAAATTTTTTGAAAAGAATGTGGGTAAATGCCGATCGCGCTTGCAGAAACCAGTTGTTTCACTTGATGTTTGTTGTTTTTCAATGTTTTAAAAAGCAAATTCAAGGAACCCACTCGGCTTTCAACCAATTCTTTTTTGTAGCTTTTTGTCCATATTTTAAAGAGGTTTGCACCGGCCAAATTGATCACCGCATCGACTTTTTCCAAACACTTGACATCTATTTCTCCAGTTTGCGGGTTCCAATAAAATCCTTGAAAATTGGGTTCATTCTGAATTTTTGATCGATTATGGGTAAGATAATTCACCTCAATACCGCGCTGACGACAATATTCGGTTATTTTACTGCCGATCAAGCCCGTGGCCCCAGTGATCAGAATCCTCATGTTTTTTCTTGAAAGATAGTGAAACAAATGCTATCCGATCTGTTAATTAATATAGGTTTAACGGGGGTTTAAGGAAGATTTAGTGTTTTTGAAAAACAACTTGTTTTTAGTGCAGTTGGTGGAAAAAATTAAATTTTGATAGCGCGCAACATGTGGCGTTTTCCGGGTGGTCCTTGCAAAATTTCCACCTCAAAACCAATTGCTTTCATCGCCCGTTTCACACTTCCTTTTGCGGAATAGGTTACCAACACCCCATTTTTTTGCAAGGCGGCGTGCATTTTTTCGAAGATTTCTTTTGTCCAAAGTTCAGGTTGTACACGGGCACCGAACGCATCAAAATAAATTAGATGGAACTGGTTTTTTTCAGAAATATCCTGAAATAATTTTTCTTCCTTTTTCAGCCGAAAACCGGGAACGAATTCGTGAAATTCCCCCCACGGAATTTTGTGTATTTCTTGAAAAACACTTGCGCTATTCTCTGCCGAAAGTTGTTGAACATAATTCAATTGTCCCACCTCATCGGGTTTCACCGGATAAGCTTCCACGCCCGTGTATTCGATTTGCAATGCGTTTTTCTCGGCTTCCAGCAAGGTGATAAACGCATTTAAGCCCGTTCCAAATCCTATTTCCAGAATTTGAACGGGCTTTTTTATAGGATCTTTTTTCAGAAAATGGAACAATCCCATTTTTAGGAAAACATGATAAGCTTCCTGAACGGCACCGTGTTTGGAATGGTAACTTTCGTCCCATTCGGGCAGGTGGATCGAGGAAGACCCGTCTTCGGTGATGATCAATTTGCGTTGCAAAACTTAGTCTTCGATCAACACGCCGGTGGCCGTGAACGCCAATTTTTGCTGGGGTTCGGTGATTGCGGCGATTTCGGCCTCGCTCTTGCCTTCGTCTTTTGCGAAATGCTTCAAATCTTCAACGGAAACTTCGGTGATATAGGCTTTTCCTTGAACGATCACATTTTTGCTTTCGATGTCTTTGGGCACAAAAAAAGCGTAATCTTTAAAACCAACGCGGGTTTGTTCGCTTTCACCCAAATTCAATTTCATCCAGCATCCTTTCTTTTTACAAACGGCCGCCACTTCAGAAGTGAATTTTACGTTCAAAGTATCGCCGACTTCCAAATTTTGATATTTTTCGTACATTTCTTCGGAAGAAATTGCGCCCTCGGGAGCAATTTTTTCCCCAAAAGATGCATATTCTTTAGCCGTCGCTTTTTCGACGGCTACTTCGGTCGGTTTTTGTTCCGTTGCGTTCTTCTTTTCACCTTTATTGCCACAAGCAATCATTGACAAAACGGACAAAGCAATAAAAAACTTTTTCATCTTTTTTATTTTGATTTTAGTTGATTGCGGCAAATATAGCAAATCCCCCACTATTTTAAATATGGGTTTATTTTAGTATTTTTGCAAAAACAAAAAAATCCATGACCGAAACCGACCCAACCATCGAAATTACCAAAGCCCTCACATCAAAATTGGACAAAGTAGATTTTGAAAACCTGGCTTTTGGAAAACACTACACCGATCATATGATGATTTGCGATTATGTGGATGGAAAATGGGAAACCCCGAAAATAGTACCCTACGGGCCAATGGAAATGGCGCCTTCGTCCAAAATTTTCCATTATGGACAATCGGTTTTTGAAGGAATGAAAGCGTTCAAGGACGAAGCGGGAAAAATTTGGTTGTTCCGCCCGGACGAAAACCAAAAACGCATCAATATTTCGTCCAAACGCATGGCAATTCCAGAATTTCCGAAGGAATATTTTATGAAATCCTTGAAAATCTTGCTCGAATTGGATCAAGAATGGGTGAAAAAAGGCGAGGGAAATTCGCTGTACATCCGCCCGTTTGTGTTCGCTACCGAACATGGGGTTTCCGCAGCGCCCGCAAACGCTTACCGTTTCATGATTATTTGCTGCCCGGCAAAAGCCTATTACAGCTCGCCGGTAAAAGTGTTGATCGAGCAACATTACAGCCGATCGGCCGATGGCGGGGTAGGATTTGCAAAAGCAGGCGGAAATTATGGCGCACAATTTTTTCCCACAAATTTGGCGCGCGAAAAAGGCTACCAACAAATTATTTGGACCGACGCCAAAAGCCACGAATATTTGGAAGAAGCCGGAACGATGAACGTATTTTTCCGCGTGGGCGACAAATTGTTGACCGCCCCGACCGGCGACCGCATTTTGGACGGTGTCACCCGAAAAAGCATCCTCGCTTTGGCGGAAGATATGGGAATTGAAACAGAAGTGAAGCGCGTAAAAGTAAAAGAAATTTTGGAGGCGATGGAAAACGGCACACTCAAAGAAATTTTTGGAGCGGGGACCGCGGCCACCGTTGCCCAAATTTCAGGGTTTGAGTACGACGGTGTTTTTTACGATTTGCCCAAAATCGAAAATCCGTACAGCCTAAAGCTCAAAACCACCTTGCAAAACATACAAACCAACAAAGCCGAAGATAAATTTGGTTGGAGGGTGGAAATAAAAGATCTGTGATTTGGTGATTGGTGATCTGTGATCAGATATCGGGGATCAGTAGTTTTTACTAACAAAAATTCCCCAATTAACCGATCTCCGTTCCCCAATTAACCAATCCCCAATTAACCATTCTCCATTCCCCAATTAACCGATCACCAATTAACCGTTCCCCAATATTTTCGCGATTTCGGGTTTGAAATAACTGGGCCCTTTCAATACTTTTCCGTCCTCGCGGTAAATGGGTTTTCCGTTTTCGCCCAGTTTGCTCATGTTGCTGCGTTGTATTTCTTCGAACACTTCTTCTATTTTATGCTGCATTCCGTGCTCCAAAATGGTGCCGCACAAAATATAGAGCATGTCACCAAGCGCATCGGCGACTTCCACCAAATCGTTGTTGTTGGCGGCTTCGAGGTATTCTTCGTTTTCTTCCCGCATCAGTTCAAAACGAAGTTGGTTTTTTGCTTCTCCCAAATCGGCGACCGGTTTTTCGTTCACCCCAAGGGAAAAAGCGTCGTGGAATTCTTTTACGCAAGCAATGCTTTTCTTCATGGATAAAAAGTTTATTTTTGTCCAAAAATAGAAAAATATGTTCAGCCAAGGGCAATGGATTTTTGTTGGGGTTTTTGTGGTCGCCTTTTTGGCCATAATGGTTTTCAGTTATCGCAAAGATCGAGGCCTACACCGAAAACATTACAAAGGCAGTTTTTATGTATTGATCGGGTTTTTGGTTTTTTTGGCACTGCTCTTCTTCATCAAATACTTCCTTGATTTTTGATTTTGAAAAAAATACCCGTTACCGGGTATTGGTTTGGGGGGAAATAAAATGTATTTTTAACTTTTGCTAACCAATTCCAATTTATTATGTCAACTATTCAACGTGTGGAAAAGGAAATGCCTTTTCACGAGGCTTTTGTGTGTTTTGAAGATGAAGAAATTCAATTGAGCATGCAAATTCAATGGGACGGTTCGAGCACCCTTGTCGAATCGATCGAGTTCACTTTGGAAAACAAAATTTCCAAAAAAAGGTTTGAACTTGGCGAAATTACCAGTTGCGAAAATGAAGAAGACGGCCCTTTTTACCGAATGAACCTCGTCGAAAAAAGTGAAGCGCCCGCGCAATCGACCTTGGAAGTCGATCAAAACATTCTTGGTGAGTTGGATTTGAAAAAAAGTGAACATGCTTTGTTCAAATTCAATTGTATATTACCGGACGAAGTAGAGTATTATCGTGAGCACCAATGTGCGTTAAAGATAGGACCTCCTAGAAATAAAGATGGAACTATAATTATTAGCATATAACAAGGTCCAACAATCGAAAAAGTACCCGTTAACCAGTATTGTTTTGAATGAAATTAGCCCCCATATTTGAAAATTAATCAATTCATTTTCAATTATGATCGATTTAGTTTCCTCCGTCCAACAACTTGTTGGAAAAAAAATGCCCCATATTGGATATTTCGTTTGTTTTGAAGACCACGAAATCGCATTGCTGGCGGAATTCACATGGAAAAATGAAACAACGGTCGCCGAAAGCATGGATTTTTGGCTGTTGAACAAACTTACCTACCGACGGTACAGCTTGCACAGTTTGGAAAAATGCCATGAGCAAGAAGGCAATTTTTACCGTTTATCCATTATTGCCGAAACCCCGGCCCCGGAAACCTCCAAATTGTTGGTTTCCGAACAAGAATTGGGATTGTTGGATATGCAAAAAGGAAACCGGTTTTCTTTGAAAATCAATTGCATCGAAAGACAAGAAGCCGATTATTACGATGCCAACCCGTGCGAGTTCAAAGAAAATTTTCTTCGAACGAAAGAGGGTTGCACCTTAGTGAGTACATAAATGAACAAAACGCTGTTTTTTTTAGGTTTTTTTCTCCTTTTCTGGAATTTCCCCCTATTTTCACAAACCTATGATTTTGAAAAAATAGCGGGCTTGCTCGAACGCGGTGAAATTGACAGCAGTTTGGTTTTGTTGGGGAAAAAACCTCCTGTCAATTCCTATCAAAATGGCTTGTGGCACTTCTACCAAGGAAAAGCTTTGTGGGGGAAAAACAAAAATGCGCAAGCCTATTCGCAAATTTTACAAGCCAAAACCTTGTTCCAAGCTATGGACAGTTTGGAAAAAGTATCCGAAACAAACCTGCTATTATTGAATCTTTTGTCCGCTCAAAAAAACCTAAATTTTGATGAAGCACCCCTTATTCAAGAATTGGAAATATATGCAAAAAACAGAAAAGACCCCTTGCTTTCCGCGCGGTTATATGCCAATATTGCTAGTAAATATTTGGATATGGACAACGGGGAACAAAGCCTCCATTATTACGACAAAGCAATTTCCGAATTAAAAGAAATCGACGATTCACTGCGGATAGCAAAAATTGAAATTAACATAGGTGCCGTACATGGCACCGTATTGCAAAACCTTGATTCCGCCCTATATTATTATAAAAAAGCGTTGCCGTTATTCAAAGAAAAGAATTTGTCACAATTGGTTTCCTATTCCTACAACAATATTGCGGAAGTTTATAAAAAACAAGAAAACTATTCCGAGGCCTTGGAATATTACACCTTGGCCAATGCAATCGGTTTAAAAGAGCATGGCGCCAAAACCCGCGTGATTTATTATGAAAACCTGATCGAATTGTACGAAAAAATGGGGAACTATCGCGAAGCGTTCCGCTATTCAAAAAAAGCGGGCGATTTGCGCGACAGTATCAACGTCACCGCTCAAAACATTGCCATTTCCGAAATCCAAACCAAATACGAAACGGCAAAAAAGGAGAAAGAGAACTTGCAGTTGAAAACCAAAATCGACAAAAAAACACGGACACAAACCGTGTTGTGGGCCGGGTTGCTGGCCAGTTTGCTTATTGGAGGAATAATTATTTATTTAATTTCAAAAAACGCAAAAAAACAAGGCTTGATCGCCCAACAAAAACAGGAAATCGAATTGAGAAAAGTGGAAAAAAGCTTAAAAGAACAAGAACTGGCCACCATCGACACCTTGGTTTCGGCCCAAGAAAAAGAACGCCAACGCTTGGCAAACGACCTGCACGACAACCTCGGCAGCACCTTGGCCACTTTGAAGCTCAATTTTAAAAGTTTGGAAAAACACCTTGCCGACAACAAGGCAAAACCCATCATGGAAAATTCATCGATTTTGATCAACGATGCCTATAAAAAAGTGCGCGAAATCGCCCACGAAAAAAGCAGCGGCGTTATCGCCAAGGAAGGTTTGCTGCCCGCCGTGGAACAATTGGCCAGAAAAATTTCGAGCACAAAAGAACTAACGGTCGAGGTACAAGATTTTGGCCTGGACAAACGTTTGGACAATACCTTTGAAATAGCGGTTTTTCGAATTATCCAAGAATTGGCCACCAATATCATCAAACACGCAAAGGCGACGGAAGCCACCATTTCGTTGACCAATCACGATGATTTATTGAACATCATCGTAGAGGACAACGGGAAAGGTTTCGATCCGAAAAAAACAGTCCCAAAAGATGGAATGGGCCTTGCCAACATTGAAAAAAGGGTCGAGCACATGGAAGGGACCCTAGAGGTGGACTCTTCCAAAAAAGGAACCAGTATTATCATAGATTTGCCATTATGATCACAATTGCCATAGCGGAAGATCACCAATCCCTGATCGATGGGATCAATTTGCTGCTGAAATATGAAGAAAACATTTCCATTGTTGGTATGGCCAACAACGGGGAAGATCTTGTGGAAATAGTTCGAAAAAAACAACCAGGTGTGGTGCTCACCGATATTCGGATGCCAAAAATAGACGGAATCACGGCCACCAAAATCATCAAAAAAGAATTTCCGGAAACCAAAGTCATCGCGTTTTCCATGTTCGACCAGGTCACTGCCATTCAACAAATGATCGCCGCAGGGGCATCCGGCTATATTTTGAAAAATTCCGCCTTGGAAGATGTGAAAAATGCCATTGAAAAAGTTGCCAATGGCGAAGAATATTTTGACCCCGAGATCGATTTTTCCTTTTTGAAAAAAGAAACCAATTCCGAAAAAAAATCGGTTTTGTCCAAAAGCGAAAAAGAAATCCTGCGCTTGATCGGGCAAGGGAAAACTTCGAACGAAATTGCCAACATTCGGTTCACCACCGTTTCCACCGTGGAAAAACACCGTAAAAACATGATGCGGAAAATTGGCCTGCAGGGCAAAGGCGAATTGTTGCGCTACGCCATTGAAAAGAAATATGATTTTTGAAATTTTATTTACCTGGAAACATTCAGCGTTTGGAATTTTAAAAGGATTCATGGCTTTTTATGAAAAATGATCTCAAAAAACACGCATCAACATCCATGTTTTTTGTACATTTCTATAAATTTATTTGTAATTTTGAAATAATCACATCATAAATCATGAAACAAATTTACAAATCAACAAACCCTAAAAACCTATACAACTTTTTTGTGCTGCTTTTTCTTTTGAGCAGCACTATAGGAACTGCCCAAACCACCAACATCCCCGATACGCAATTTGAGCAAATTCTGATCAATGAAGGCATTGACAGCGATGGTACAATCAACGGACAAGTGCTGACCAGCGATATTGTTGGGGTACTGAACTTAAACTTGCAGCAAGTGCAAGATTTGACCGGCTTGCAAGATTTTACCGCTTTGGAATCGCTGACACTGTACGAAGGAGGGAGTTTTAATGGCCCTGTCACGTTGGACCTAACGGCAAACACCAATTTAAAAAAATTGGAAATTTATTCTTTTTCACAATTATCCAAGCTTAAGTTGACCGGCTTGACCAATTTGGAAGAATTGATTTTATCGGAATTGCAAGGTGATGTGATCACCATGGAAATAGACAGTTTGGATCTAAGCACCAATACGAATATCAATAAAGTAAATTTGGGCGTAATGGATTTTTTGCAAACCATCAACCTTCAAAATGGGAACAACGCCAATATGTTGAATTTTGAGTTGGAACTGGTTCAGGCGGGTAGTCAAGGCCCTCTAGATCCGCCCCCGTCCGATCGGCCCATGTGCATCAAAGTAGATGATGCCACTGCTGCTATGGCCAACACCACGCCTTATGATAGTTGGATAATTTATGAGATTGCCCCTACTTTTTATGATACAGGGCAATGTGTTTTATCGGTAAATGATTTTGAAACAATAGAGGTGGCTTTATTTCCCAATCCTGCAACGGAACTATTTCGGGTAAAATCTCAACAAAATATAAAAACCCTCACTATTTATGACTTGCAAGGCAATTTGGTAAAACATTATACCCAAGCCCAAGAAAGTTATTCCGTGGCAGGTATAACCAAAGGGCTATACTTGTTGAAGGTACAGACTTTGGGCAATCAAAAACAATTTCTAAAATTTATAAAAAAATAAAGCGCTTTCAGTAAAAAATCCCACGAAAAACCCCGCAAGTCCAAAAACGTGCGGGGTTCGAAAGAGATCCTAAAAACAAGCTTCTAGGCCTTAAAAAACATTGGTCTTGTTAAAATGCTTGGCCAACTGATAATAGACCACCGCCCTGTATTTGTTTCGGTTCGATTGCCCGTATTTCTCCATGATTTTATTGATCCCGGCATCAAGGCTTGGATCGTCTTTTAGACCAAGCTTTTTGATCAAAAAGTTGTTTTTAACCGTTTCCAGTTCTTGTGGGCTAGAGCCCGAAACGGTTTCGGCATCTTGTGTGAAAATACTGGGCCCGCATGCTTTGGTGACTTTTCTCAACAGGTCCATGTCCGCATTTTCGCCAAATTTGCTTTTGATGTCATTTGCGTACTGTTCTACTTTTTCATCTGTTTTACTCATAACATTCGTTTTAATGGTTTATGAGTACAAGTTACATTTTTTTTTAAAATTTCCCCTTGTCCTTTTTCAACAAAGGAATCATGGAACAAGCTTTTTAACATTTGGAACGCCGAAAGGGTTTTTTGCTAAAAACCCCGCAAATCCGAAAATTTGCGGGGTTTTTACTTTATGTGAAATTTGGCTATCCCAAATTGATTTTTATCTGCGATAAAAAAACTTTTGAAATTTCCTTTGGAACCAAATTGATTTTCAAAAGTTTTTATGCTTTTGTTTTTGCTTATTCCGCCATTTCCGTTTCCATGTTTTCAACGGGCAAAAAGCTATATTTTTCGGAATAGTGCAACATTTGCTCTGCGAAAGTTTCGGGTTGTTCGACACTAATGGAAATAATTTCCCCTTCGTCGTTCATTTCCGGCACCAAAATCGGGTTCACAAACCCACTGTAGGGAGCCGATTTGAACTGTGCGTTGCGCTCCAACACTTCTTTGTGAATTGCCGGATCGACTTTTACGCCATAGGTTTCCACCAAGGCTTTCGCCGCTTCATAATCGCCTTCGGATTTGATGCGTTGCACCTCGCGCAACAATTCCCCGAACAATTCGTGCAAACGCTCATAATTGGTGATGTTGAAATAGGTTTTTCCGTTTTCGGTGATTTTTTCGATCACGTTTTCCGCTTTCCCGTTTTCGTAGGCCCAATGGCTGATCCACGCCCGGTTGCGCATATGGGCTTCTTCGATTTCATCGCCCAGTTCGATGCGCACCAACTGGGTCATCAAACCATTTCTGATGTAGCCATCGTAGGCTGCTTTTCCGGCTTTTTCATAATCATCGACCAAACCGAGCTCTTCCAATTTTGGATCCATCAAATAATACAATCCAACCAAATCGGCCCTTCCCTCTTCTATTGTGGAAGCGTAGCTTTTCAAGGTTTCTTTGGTTGTTCCCACACCAGGATTCAATTTTCCGGAGGCGTGCCCAACCACTTCGTGCAAAGCCGTGTGCAATTTGTCGGAAATTTCGCCGTATTCTTTTGCCAAAGCAACTTCGGTAGAATCGTATGCAAACTCTTCCAACCTGCCCGAACTTCCTGCACTGTTGTACGCATTGATGATGTTTCCAAGGGAAACGGATTTGCTGCCCACATGCTGCCGGATCCATGCCGAATTGGGCAGGTTCACACCAATTGGCGTGCTTGGGGAAGCCGCACCCGCTTCGCCGGCAACGATCACGGTTTTGTAGGTCACGCCCACAACCGAATCTTTTTTGTGCGCGTCCATAATGGGCGAATTGTCCTCGAACCACTGCACGTGGTCTTCCAATACGCTCATTTTTTTGGACATGTCAAAATCTTTGATTTCCACAATGGTTTCGTACGAACCGCGATAACCCAACGGATCGTTGTACACTTCAATGAAACCATTGATGTAATCGATGTTTCCTTCGGTGGTGTTCACCCAGGCAACGTTGTATTCATCCCAAGTTTCCAAGGAACCGGTTTGGTAATATTCGATCAGCAAGCCCAAAGCTTTAGCTTGTTGCTCGTTTTCGGCGACCCCTTTGGCTTTTTCCAACCATTTGATGATTTCATCGATCGCCGGGCCGTACATTCCGCCACTTTTCCATACTTTTTCAACCAATTGGCCATTTTCTTTCACCAATTTGGAGTTCAAACCAAACGACAAAGGTTTCTCAGGATTTGGGGATTCTTTTTTCGCGTAAAAAGCGGCCACTTCGTCGGCGGTAACGTTTTCGCCATAAAAATTGGTCGCCGAACCTTTCAACAAACCTTTGGAAGCGTCCAAATTCACTTTTTTGATGTCTTCATTGTTGAAAATGACCTCGTAGGCTTCGCCGGTCAAAGTGGTATTGGTTGCTGCCAACAAACTGTCGAAATATGCTTTGCTGAATTTCGGCTTGAATTTGTCATGCGAATAATGGTGGTGGATCCCATTGGAAAACCATACTCGTTTTAAATAGGTTTCGAAATTTTTCCAATCTTCGGTGGATTTGTCGCCTTCGTAATGGGTGTAAATATTTTCCAAGGCTTCCCGAATTTTCAAATTGTAACGATAGTTTTGGCCCCAAAAAATATCACGGCCACTCAATCCGGCTTGAACAAGGTAGTACACCAATTTTTGCTCTTTCAAAGAAAGGTTTTCCCACCCGGGAATTTGGTAGCGCAAAATCCGAAGGTCCGCAAACTCATCGACCACATAGTCGAAATTTTCAGAATTTTCGGCCAAAGCCTTTTCGTTTTCCGCTGGGGTTTGTTTTTTATCTTCCCCGCAGGAAACAAAAAGTACGGATGCCAACAACAGCATCGAAAGAAATTTAAGTTTCATTGTTTATATTTTTAATATTTTCCACAAATGTAACAATTAACATTTTATAATTTGCCTATCTTAGCTTTTTATATACCCCCAAAAACAACCAATTATGAAAATTTTAAAGTACTTTTTCTTCCTTCTTTTAATTGTCATCATCGGGTTCAGCATCTACGTGGCCACGCTCGACGGCTCCTATCAGGTAGAAGAAACCGCAGTGATCGATGCCCCTGCCCAAATGCTTTTTGACGAAGTGAACGATTATAAAAACTGGGAAGAATGGGGCCCCTGGGCGGCCAAACACCCCAATATGATCTTGGAATATCCTGAAAAAACCTCGGGAGAAGGGGCCGGTTATTCCTGGGAAACCGACAAAATGAACGGTTCCATTAAAACCACAGCGGTTTTGCCCGGAAAATCGATCGAACAAGAAATGGTGTTCGATACGCCTTTTGGCCCCTCAAAAAGCAAGGTTTATTGGAAATTTGAAGCCTTGGAAAACCTTCCAAACGACAAAACAGGCGGCACCAAGGTAACTTGGGGAATGAAAGGCGAACAAAATTTTTGGGAAAAAGCCTACCAACTCACGCAAGACAAAACCCCTGCGGAAATGGTTCGTCCAATGCTCAAAACCGGCTTGAAAAATTTGGCCGAAACCGTCAAAAAAGCAATGGAAGTTTATGAAATCAGTGTGAACGGCGTTACGCAGCACAGTGGCGGTTTTTACATGTACATGACCACGGCTTCAAAAAATTCGGGAAAAGCGCTGGGCGCGAAAATGGCCAAAATGTTGCCGCAAGTGTTTTTGTACATGCAACAAAACAACATTGCGATGACCGGCGCCCCGATGACGGTTTACAACAACATTGACGAACAAAACGGAACGGTGATCATTTCTTCCGGCATCCCTACTTCCAGCCGGGTGATCACTCCTGCGGAAAGCGAAGTGCTCTGCGGATTTTTACCGAGCCAAAAAGTGGTGAAAATAACTTTGAAAGGAAATTATGACCATTTGTCCGAAGCTTGGGCAGCAGGCAAAAAATTCATTTCGGAAAGTAGGTACGAACTGAACAAAAACGCCAATCCGTTCGAGGTGTATGTGACCGATCCGAAAGAAGTTCCCAATCCTGCGGAATGGATCACCGAGGTTTATTTTCCGATCAAATAAAACTGTTCGAAGAAATGAAACAATTATTGATCGTTTTTGTCGGTGGCGGTTTGGGAAGTGCGTTGCGGTTTATGCTCGCAAAATTCCTAAATGTTCCCGATGGGTTCCCTTATGGTACATTTATCGTAAATATATTGGGAAGCCTTTTTTTGGGAGTGATTTTGGGGTACGCATTGAAAAACAATAGCATTTCTTCCGGCAGCACACTTTTGTTGGCCACCGGTTTTTGTGGTGGCTTCACCACTTTTTCCACTTTTATGTACGAAAATCAGAATTTTTTAAAATCAGGGGAATTCTTTTTGTTCGCAGGATATACCATCGGAAGCTTCGCGTTGGGCTTGCTCGCTGTATTTTTGGGCCTTTGGTTGGTTAAATTTATTTAAGGCGTGTAAGGCTAAGTCCTAGTGCTTTTCATATTTTACACCCGCTTTGATCGGAATTTCCAAGTGATTCTCCGCCGGTGGAATCGGACAGGAATACTTTGCATTGTACGCGCAATATGGATTGTACGCCCGATTGAAATCCAACAAAATGGTTTCGCCCTCGGGAATGTAGAGGTCCAAATATCGGCCGCCGCCGTAAGTGGTTTTTCCGTTGGTCAAATCGGTGAACGGCACGAACAAATAATTCGCATAAGCCGGGTCAGCCGATAAACGCTGGCTTTGGTAAATGTTTAATGTGTATTCTTTTCCGTCGATGCTAAAATAAACCTCGCCATATTTCACAAACATATTTTCGCCGCCAGTGGTGGTGGCCATTGCAAATGGTGATTCATTCGGCGTTCGGAAAAATTCGGCTTCAAAAATCAACTCCTCTTCAATTTCAAAAAAAGGCAAGCCGTCAAATTTGGCTATTTTTTCTTCGGGGAGCGGTGAAGTTTTGGGTTCGGAAAACTCCTTGTTCAAATGTTGTTGATATGCCATGGCTTTTTCTACTGCCGTGGAATCTTGGGCAAAAAGGGTTCCGAAGCTTAAAAAAAAGCTGATGGTCCATACTGTGGTTTTCATAGTTTTCCTATTTTTTGCAAATATCGCCTATGCGGAATTCATTTTAAAAAAAATCAACCGGTTTGGCGATTATTTAACGTGTTTTGTTTTGAAATATGTTTTAGACTCAAACTTCATTTGAAAGATTGTTTTAACCGCAAAGTCCACAAAGAAAAACAGCGCAAAGGGCGCAAAGTGAAAATCATCAAACGAAGGTTAAATTTGGATTGCAAGGTTAATCTTTGCTTTGCGGGCTTTGCGTTAAACTTAGCTGTCTTTGCGGTTTAAAAAAGGTACAATATTTTAAAAAACACCCATTTTTATTAATTCCCCCTCTTTTTCTTAAAAGGAAAAACCAGTTGGCGGCCGAAATCTTCCGGAAAATTTTCATCGTCTTCAAAACCCAATTCGATGTTTTTCCCATCGGCGGGAATGTAGGCCGTTCCGAAAAGGTAGTCCCAAACGCTCAAGGAAATACCAAAATTCATTCCATACGGATATTGTTCCGGTAATTTTTTGGAATGGTGCCAAATGTGCATTTTCGGATTGTTGAACACATAACCAAAAATTCCGTAGCCCCAACCCACGTTCGCGTGGTTCAAATGGCCAATGAAAACCCCCAACATATGCACCACAATAAATTCTTGAATACCAAATCCGATCATCGCCAAGGGAACATATTGCGCGGTTTTATAAACAATGGTTTCCATAAAATGAAACCGGAAATGTGCCGCAAAACCCATTTCCTTCACGCTGTGGTGCACTTTGTGAAAACGCCACAACCACGGCTGGTGATGCAATTGCCGATGTACGTTCCATTGAATGAAATCGGCGATGACGAACATAATCGTCAATTGTGCCCAAACGGGGAAATTTTGTACGTGGAACGCCACAATGTTCTCCAAACCGAACATCCCCAAAAAATCATTGAATAATTCCACGCCCACATTTGAAATCGCGTTGTAACCCACCAGTGAAAACAAAAAGAAATTGAAAAAAATATAAAACGAATCCAGCCAAAAAGCTTTTCGAAAAATTTTTTGGTCTTTCCGCCAGGGCAAAATAATTTCGAACCCCCAAACCAACAACGACAGGGCAATGAGCCAATAAAAGTAATTGGTCCACGAAGGATTGGAGATTTCGGCGATCAAATAATGGAAATAACCGGTAAAAGAATCGTGTATGATTTTGAAATATTTTTCCAAAAGCAACTTTTTGCAAAAATAAGCATTTGTTGTGCCAAAGTAGCTGAATTCGATACAAATAAACAATCAAAAAAAACGTACAACCCATTTGGTTTACCAAGTTATTGCCTAACTTTGGGAAACGTGATCCCGTTTTAAAATAGCAGTTCCCTCACTATGAAAACAATTTTAGTTCCTGTCGATTTTTCCACCCCTTCGGAAAATGCGCTAAAAACCGCAGCGAATTTGGCCAAAAAAAGCCGTTCGAAAATCATTGTGTTGCACGTGGCGGAAATCGACGAACCCCTGATGGGCACCGGCCAATATTATGTGAACGATCAAAAAATGATGTTTTTCATGAAACTGGCCCAGAAAAAATTCGCCGAATTTTTGAACAAGGAATATTTAAACAAATTACACATCACCGACCTCATCGAAGTCGGAACGGTCGAGCACGGAATAGCCAACACGGTCGAAAAACATCCGATCGATTTGATTGTAATGGGTTCCAATGGAACCAATGGTTCGGAAGAAGAATTGATCGGTTCGAACACCGAAAAAGTGGTGCGGAATTCTGAAGTCCCGGTACTAGTGATCAAAGACGAACTAAAAAATTTAAACATTCAAAAAATTGTCTTTGCTTCTGATTTTTCTTTGGAAAACCTGCTTTCCTACCAAAAAGCAAAACGCCTCGCCCACGATTTCAATGCCGAACTGAAATTATTGTACATCAACACACCGGGCGAAAAATTTAAAAGTACCGGTGAAATAAACATCAAAATCAAGGCTTTTTTCAAAGACGCAGAAACACGCTATTTGCCTGAAAACGTAACGATCTACAATGATTACACCATTGAAAAAGGCGTGTTGAACGCTGCGCATGAAACGAGCGCGGACCTCATTGCCATGTCAACGCACGGAAGAAAAGGTTTGGCACATTTTTTTAGCGGAAGCATCGCCGAAGACGTCACCAACCACTCCCATATTCCGGTAATCACATTCAAAATTCCCGACCAATAATTAGGAATGTATTTTTTAATACTTGGGGTTGGTCATTTTACGAAACAATCAAGTATTCTTAAACTTTTCTAAAAAATACATAAAAGATCTTCATTAAACGATGAACGTGGAAAAATATCGCTAACTTTGAGTACAACAAGATTTTACAACCCCAAAAACAACCTGTCATGCAAAAGTTATTAGTCCCCGTTGATTTTTCAGAATATTCCGAAAGCGCTTTAAGGACCGCTGCCGACATTTGCCAAAAAAAAGGATCTGAACTCTTTGTGCTGCACGTAATCGAAGTCGGCGAACCGATTATGGGAACCGGCGAAATACAAGTCGATGATGCCAACTTGTTGTTTTTCTCACAGTTGGCCAAAAAGAAATTGAGCAGTTTTTTGGACAAAGCATACCTTCAAGGAATCAAAATCACCAACATTATTGAGCTAGGTCCAACTTATCACAGCATCACCCGGAACATTGACAAATTCAACATCGATATGATCGTGATGGGGTCAAAAGGCGCCAGTGGCCTAGAAGGATTTTTGATTGGTTCCAACACAGAAAAAGTGGTACGAAATTCCAGTGTTCCGGTGTTGGTGATCAAAAACAAAAACATGGATGTTCGTTTTGAAAAAATCGTGTTCGTTTCCGATTTCGACGAAGAAAACAAATCTTCTTTCAAAAAAGCACAAAATTTTGCCGAAGGTTTCAACGTGGAACTAAAACTGATGTACATCAACACCAAAGGCGACGGTTATGAAAACCGAGAAAAAATCAATGGAGAAATCAGCGAATTTTTAAAGAACACCGGTTCTGCCTTTAACTCGGACGAAGTACTCATTTACAACGACGACAGTGTGGAACACGGTATTTTGAACGGTGCGAACTCAATTGATGCCGATTTGATCGCCATGCCCACGCACGGCCGAAAGGGTTTGGCGCACCTTTTCAACGGAAGCATTGCCGAAGATGTAGTGAACCATTCCAAAATTCCGGTGATCACTTTTAAAATCGATTGATCAAAGTTGCAAAAGCCCTTTAAATTTTTCCGTCCGTATTTAATGTGCGGACGGTTTTTTACCAATTGAATTGGTACGTCACGCCGCCCAAAACTTGAATTCCCTGAACCGGAAAGTTTTTCCAACGTTCATAGTTTTCACCAAAAAGATTGCTTCCTTTCAAAAATGCCGAAAGTCGGTCGTTGAACTGGTAACCGACTTCCAAATTGGCGTCGAAATAGCTGTCCAAAGGAATTACAGTAACTGTTTCGTATGGCGGGAAATCACCTATTATCACATCTCTCTCTTTTCGTTCCCCCACAAAAAACAAATCGGCACCGGCCGACCATTTTTCAGTAATTTGGTAATTGGCGTTCAACGAAGCTTTGATTTCGGGAAGATTCCAAGCTTCAGCTTGTTCGTCGGTTTCGTAATCGAAATAAGAAGCGTTCAACCGCAACTGTAATTTTTCGTTGACAGTCGCGTTCAGTTCGGCATGCAAGCCCAACGTATTCAAATCGTCATAGACAACCCCGAACGAATTTCCGAATTGATAATTTTCTCCCGAAAAAGCAACCATACCTCTCGGATGGCTTGAAAAAAATGCTTTGTTATCGCTTTGTCCATAATCCGCGCTGAAATTATACCCGACGTTTTCGGTGAATTTTCCTTTTGCGCCCACAAAAGCTTTGTACATATTATTGGTGGGAACAATTTGCAGAGTCGGCGAAACAAATGGATTTTCTTGCACGAAATCGTAGTAGGTGTTTTGCACCAAACCACCATCAACCCCGGCGTAGGGAACAAAATAACCGTCGGCCACGCGGTAGCTCGCTTTTACTTTCGGGTAAATGAAAAAGTCGTTTTTATCGTTTTCCAAATCCATTGCGTAAACAACCTCCGCACCCAAATCGACACTTAATTTTCCGGCGTGGATCATCAAACTTGGGTGCGCTCCAAAGTTGAAATTGCTGTATTTTAGTTCTTCGTTGGAAAAATAATGCTGGTCGAAATTTCCGCTCACATAATCGGCAAAAATGTCCAGCGAAATGGTTTGTTCCCCGATGGGAACGCCAAATTCTGGAGCAAACCGAACGTGGTTTTCACCGCTTCCGTAGGCATCGCCAAAACGACGGTAGGTCAATTCCGCACGGTCAAAAAGCCCTTCGTAATATTCAATATCACCGCCGAGGGAAACTCCATAATAACTTTGCTGTGGATCGATGGAATTGATGGTTTCCAAATCAAAAAAACCTTCCGGCAAGCCGTACCAATTCACCAATTTGTGCATCGCGTCCAGTTGCACGCCCCAGTTGTAATAGATTCCGTTCGAAGAAAAATCCAATCCGAGTTCGGTGTCGTAAAATTTGTCGTCCAACAACACCCCGTCAATTCCGCCCTGCGAAGAATTGTGGGCAAAAGAAATGCCTAAATTTTGGGAGTCGTTGAACCGGTAAGTTCCGTAAAATTCGCCCAAAATCGTGGTGTAATTTCCAAACCCGAGCCGCGCGTAATTATCGTAGATGCTTGCTTGTGGCTCGGTTTCGACCTCAGCGGCGGTCCCTTTTTCTGGCACAAAAGTGGAAGCCACCGGAACGGAAAGCACCGAATATTCCGGTTGTTCTTTGGAGGTGGTCAACGAATCGTTGAGTTTCGGCAATTGCTTCATCTTGAACGCGTCGCTCACTTCGGGCGAATAGGGCTTGATGATGATGAGCCGCTCGGTCGGAAGCGGGTTTTCTTGGGCTTGCAAATAGCCTATGCAAACAATTACGGTGAATATGGTGAAAATTGCTTTTCTCATTTGGTGTTCGTTAATTGTTAATGGTTAATTGGTTGATCGGGATTCGTTAATTTGTTTTTGATATCTGACTGCCTAATGTTTACTGCCTACTGAACACTGATCACTGATCACTGACCACTAACATCAACAGACGAGTTGGTTTCGGCTTCAATGGCTTTTATACGCGCCAATTCGGTTTTTGCTTCTTGGACCACTTCCGGGAAATCGGTGAAATTTTTGATGACCGTATCCAAAATATAAGTGGCTTGATAGGCATCGCCCAAATCATAAAAATTTTGGGCCATCAACACCAAGCCTTTCGCACCAAATTCTTTATAACCCGAATAATCTTTTGCCAGTTGTTGTACCACAGCGTTCGATTCTTCAAACTTTCCGGCTTTGCGTTTGAAATAGGCATCGTAATACAAAGCCTCTGCCGCCAATGCGCCACTCGCAATTTTTCGCACTTCTGCATACGCCTTTTCAGCCCGGTTTTCGTCGCCGGTTTTCATGGCGGAACGGGCGATGAAAATTTGTGCATCGCTTTTCACGTTGTTTTCAATTTCAGCATTCGCCAATACTTTTTCAGCATACAGAACAGTTTGTGCATAATCTTTCTGATTGTAATACGCCTTCATCAAATTGGACTGTGCAAACACAATATTTTGCGGGAAATCGGCTTCGGTTTCCAAACGTTTCAACAATGGAATTGCTTCCGCATAATTTTTGTTTTCCAACTGAATTTGCGACAATCGCGCCAAAGCCCGCTCGGTGTAAGCGCTTCGTGGTTCGGAAACTACATATTGATAATGCGGAACACTTTCTTGGTGTTTTCCTTCTTTAAACTGAATTTGCGCCAAATAGAAATGGCTTTCCAAAGCGTTCAATCCATTGGGAAATTGCTGTAAATAATTTTTAAAACCTTTCGCCGCCGCGTTGTCGTTGTTTTCGACAAATTGCTTTTCGGCGGCTTCGTAGGTAGTGTTGTCAATATCGGCATCGGAAACGTTCACAAAATCGAGGTTTTTTACCCAACTGGCATATTCGTTCGTGCGGCCCAAATCCACATAAATGATCCGTGCGGTTTTCACGGCTTGCAAGGATTCTTCGGTGTTGGGATATTCCGCGACCACTTTTTTGAATTTTGTCAAAGCTTCGTTGGGTTGGTCGTTATTGTAATAGACCAAACCTTGTTTCAACAAAGATTTTGAAACAAACGAACTGGCGGGAATTTCGTTCACCAAGTTTTGATAAGCTTTCAATCCGGCGGAAGCATTTCCTTCGGCCACATAGGTATTGCCCAGTTCATAAAATGCATCATCGCGGTAAATGGATTTGCTGAACTGGTTCAAAAATGCATTCAATTCTTGGATTTTTCGATCGTTTTTCCCCACAAATCCATAACTGATCGCTTTTTGGAAATAAGCATAATCGTTGTTGATGCCTTCCATCGCAATGGCTTTGTTGTAGGTTTCCATCGCTTTCCAATAATCACTGGTCACAAAATAGCTGTCGCCCAAACGCAAATAAGCATCGTTTTTTTGCACCGGGTTTTCATTTTCCGTAGCCGTATAATTTGCGAACGCATCAATTGCAGAAGCATAATTTTTCAACTTAAACTGTGCGTAACCAATGTTGTACCCGAGGTTTTCCAACAATCCGGTTCCTTTGGCGGCGGACATTTTTTTGAATTTTTGATATCCGTTCAAGGCTGCTTGAAAATTGTTCAGGTTGTAATTGCTTTCGGCTTTCCAATAGGTTGCTTTGGCAGCGAAAGCGGGATCTGCACTTCCATTTACGGACAAGGATTTGTCGAAATTTTTGATCGCATTTTGATAATCGCCTTGTTCGTAGAATTCAATACCGTACAAAAACGCTACTTTTTGATAGGCTTTTCGGGCTTCGGGGCGGTAATTTTCTTCCAACAAGCCCATCGCGGCCTCGTAATTTTTGGAGGAAATGTACGAGTCGATCAACAACGCTTGGATTTCTTCTTTTGCGGTAGAATAAGGATATTTTTCCAAAAAGTTGGTCAATACTTCCGGCACACTTTCATAACTGTTCCCTATTTCATAACTCAATTTAGCGTAGTTCAATGCCGCTCCTTCATTGATGCGCGGATCAAACTCCATTTCGGAGGCATTTTTGAACGCGTTCAAAGCTTGTTGCTTTTGGCCCATTTTCAAATAGGATTGCGCCAAATGGTAATACGCGTTTTGCGCCACCGCGTTTTGCCCGTTGATGATTTTGTTGAATTCCGAAATCGCGTTTTCGTAATCGCCTTGTTTGAAATAGGCATACCCCAACTGATAGTAATCCGTGTTGCTCCACTTTCCGCGTTGGCCACGGTATTCTTTCAAATAGGGAATCGCTTCTTGATAATTTTCGAGGTTGAAATAGCTTTCGCCGATAATTTTGTTGAGTTGTGATTTTTCGCGAAGGTTCGATTTTGGCAATTGTTCTTTTGCCAAGGCAATGGCCTTTTCAAAATTCCCTTGTTTGAAATTCATATCGGCCTGGAAATAGGATAAATTTTTTCCGGTTTGGCCCTCGGCTTCCACTTCTTGGAATATTTCGGTCGCTTCTTCGTAATCATCGCCGGAATACGCCATATAACCCAAATAATATTTCGCCTGCGAACCGTATTCTTCGGAATTTTTCACCTTGTTGAACTCCGTTTCCGCTTTGTCGAATTCTTTGTTTTTGAAAAACGCGTAGCCATAATTAAAGTGAAATTCTTCCTTTTCGGAACCGGACAACAAAAATTCATCGGTTTTGGCATACCATTCCTGCGCCGCGCGATAATTTCCTTGTTGAAAATAGAAATTCGCAGCATCGATAAACGCAGAATTGCGCTTGGTGGAAGCCGGGTATTGATCGACAAAAGCCTCCATGAGTTCACCGGCGTTGGGCTGGCCCAAGCGCACCGCCGAAATGGCAATGTAATAGGCCGCATCGGCTTCGACCTCGTCTTTTTCAGCCTTGTTTTTCACCTCGCGAAAAAGCGATTGTGCGGCTTGGTATTGTTGCTGGTTGTACAAATCCAACGCGCGGTCGAATTTTACCAAATCGTGGGTGTTGATCGCCGATTGTTGGGCAAAATTTGCTGTGGAAACCAGCAAAAACGAGAGACAAAAAAGAGTGCGTAGCATCGATGTATTTTTGGGATTATCGGTCTTCAAAGATAATTTAATATCCTTTTTAATAACGGTGGAAAACGATGATAATTATACGAATGTTTTCAAACAACCCCCTTCCATTTTCAAATCGTCCAATTTTCAAATTAATTCAATACCTTTAAACCCTCAAAAAAATAGCAATTTATATGTCCGAAACCATCTTGGAATTGCGAAACGCGGCCGTTTACCAACGCGAAAACCTGATTTTGTCGGAAGTGAACGTGCAGGTGAACAAAGGCGAATTTGTCTATCTGATCGGAAAAACCGGAACGGGGAAAAGTAGTTTTATGAAAACCCTCTACGGCGACATTCCGTTGATGGAAGGCGAAGGAACGATCGTGGGCTATGACCTTCGGAAACTGAAAGAGAAAAAAATCCCGTATTTGCGCCGAAAATTGGGCGTGGTTTTTCAAGATTTCAAACTCTTGAACGAAATGACCGTGAAGGACAATTTGCTGTTTGTGCTGAAAGCCACGGGCTGGAAGGACAAAAAAGCCATGGACAACAAAATCGACCAGGTATTGGACAAGGTGGGAATGAAAACCAAAAATTTCAAATTCCCCTACCAACTTTCCGGCGGCGAGCAACAACGCATCGCAATCGCACGTGCCCTTTTGAACGACCCGGAACTGATTTTGGCCGACGAGCCCACGGGAAACCTCGATCCGCAAACTTCGGTGGAAGTGATGGAGGTTTTGCAGGAAATCAACAAAAACGGCAACACCATTTTGATGGCCACGCACGATTACGCCTTGTTGCTGAAATATCCGTCAAAAACATTGAAATGCGACGGGCAACGGGTTTTTGAAGTGGTACAGAAAAGTGCCTGACAAATTCCCGCAAACCCGCCTGCCGGACGGGCAGGGGCGGGAATCTCATTTATTTCAGGAAAAACGGAAATCCCATATTTTGTGAATCCCAACTATAATGTACCAATTCACCAAAAATCTTCTCAAAAAAATTGTCCCACAAAAATTTCTTTTTGAGAACGAATTGTTTTTCAGAAAATTCTTGATCCCCTTTTACAGCGGAAAAAATTACCAGTGCAACATCTGTGAAAAACAATGGAAAAAGTTCGTCGATTATCCCGGTGATTTGTTGTGCCCGTATTGCGGAAGTCGAAGCCGGACACGCCGGTTGTTTAAAATACTGAAAGAAAAAAACGCGCTTCGTGGAAACGTGCTGCATTTCTCGCCCTCGCGAAGTTTGTACCGGGTTTATAAAAAAGAAAAAAACTTCGACTATTTCGCCACCGATTTCGAAGCGGAATTTTTGGCCGATTATAAAATCGACATCACCGCGATCGATTTTCCCGATGAAAAATTCGACACTATACTATGTTACCATATTTTGGAACATATTATTGAAGACGAAAAAGCAATGGCGGAACTGTTCCGCGTGCTGAAAAAAGACGGCCTTTGTTTTGTGCAAACACCTTACAAAGCAGGTGAAATTTACGAAGACTATTCCATCACCGACGAAAAGGAACGCGAAAAAGCCTTTGGGCAATGGGACCACGTTCGGGTTTATTCGCTGGAAGGATTGAAAAAACGATTGGAAAAAGCCGGGTTTCAAGTCAATATTTTGAATTTTGAAGAAAACATGAAACCCTTTGGTTTGCTGAAAGAAACAGTATTGGAATTGAAAAAACAAACCCTTGTGAACAATTGATTACCTTTGCCGGGAAAAGCATTTTCAAAAGCAATGACAAAATGGATATTTACAAACTTTTACGGCTGAACCGTAAAATAAAAAACCACCGCATAAAGTTCTTGGCGCTTTTTCTATTGCACAAATTCAACAAGCGCTATTTGGCGGTGAATTTGGATCCGGTGATGGCCTGTAACCTGCGTTGCAAAATGTGCTATTTCACCGATGCGGATTACGTAAAAACCCTAAAAGGGCAGTTCAAAGAAGAAGAACTGAAGCAAGTCGCCGATACTATTTTTGGACGTGCGTTGAAACTCCAAATAGGTTGCGGCACCGAACCGACCTTGTACAAAAAACTACCGGAATTGGTGGCATTGGGCAAAGCCCGCAAAGTGCCGTACATTTCCATCACCACCAACGCCAATTTGCTCACGGAAGAAACCATCGAACCCTTACTAAAAGCCGGGTTGAACGAATTCACGATTTCGCTCCACGGAGTCACCAAGGAATCCTACGAGGGTTTTATGCAAAAGGCCAGTTATGAAAAATTCCACGGCGCGTTGAACGCTTTTGTGAAACTGAAAGAAAAATACGATTTTCGGGTGCGCATCAATTATACCTTCAACAAGGACAATTTTTATGAATTGAAAGATTTTTTCACCCATTTTGACGGAAGAAGTTTCGATATTTTGCAAATCCGGCCCATCCGAAAATTGGGCAACACCGCTTACAGCGATTTCGATTTGTCCGCGCTCGAAGCCGATTACCCGGAAACGATCGAAGAAATCAGGAACAACTGCAAAGCCAACCACATCACACTTTTGGCTCCGAAAACACTTTCGAACTACGACGACGAAAATCAATCAAGTTTTGTGTTCGATTATACGTTTTGCTACGTTTCACCCCAAGAATTTTGGAAAAAAGGCTTTGATTGGCGCGCGGAAAGTTTCAACGATTTTTCAAAACGAATTGGCTGGGACAAAGAATTGTTGGCCAATGTTTTCCGCTCAAAATCTACTTTGCGCTCGCGAAGCACACGCTTGAATTACGAAATCGAGTTTAATTGAAAACGAGGATTGTTCCAAAAAAAATCAAATGCTCTCGATCCTGATCCCCGTTTATAATTACGATGTTTCCAAATTGGTAAGGGAGCTCCACAAACAAGGCGTTCAAGCAAATTTTCCTTTTGAAATATTCATTTTCGACGATGGTTCCAATTCGCCAATCAACGAAAAAAATATGCTTCTGAACAACTTGGACAAGGTGGTTTTTAAATCCTTGGAAAAAAATGTGGGTTTGGCCCAAAACCGGAATTTGTTGGCAGAATCCGCCCAATATGAAAATTTGCTTTTTATCGATGGGGATTCGTTGGTCCGCGAAAATTTCCTTCAAAATTATGCGGATGCCCTGCAAAATTCTACAACCGTGATTTATGGCGGACGCGTACACCCTGAAAATTACCCCAATAAAAAAGAGAGTTTGCGCTGGAAATACGGAAAATATGTAGAGGACAAAACCCCGGAAGAACGCAAGAAAAAACCGTACAATTCCACTTTGTTCAACAACACGCTCATCAAAAAACAAGTCTTTGAAAAAATTGGGTTTGAAAAATCATTGACCAAATACGGGCACGAAGACAATTTGTTCGTTTGCGAATTGAAAAAAAGGCAGATCGACATTCAACACATCGAAAACCCGGTGATCCATGACGACATCGACCCGAACGAAATTTTTTTGAAAAAAACCCAAACCGGTCTGGACAATTTGAAACAGCTTTGCCAAAACGGAATGATGAGCCCGAATTATGTGAAATTATCAAGACTTCATTCTTCCCTAAAAAAAATCGGTTTGGACCGCCCGTTATCGTGGGTGTTTCATCAATTCGAAAAACCTATGCGCAAAAACCTGACTTCCCAAAACCCTTCCTTGTTTGTTTTCACTATTTTTAGGCTGAGCTATTTTTGCAAAATCAACCGTTAAAAATGGAACCCTATTTTTCTGTCATCATCCCGCTTTACAACAAAGCAAATTACATTGAAAACACCCTTCGGAGCGTGTTGGCGCAAAGTTTTTCCGATTTTGAAATTGTGATGGTGAACGACGGTTCCACGGACAACAGCTTGGAAAAAGTTCGGGAAATCCATGATGACAGGATCAAGTTGATCGATCAAAAAAACCAAGGTGCTTCCATTGCACGAAACCACGGGATTGAACGGGCAAAAGGTAAATACATTGTTTTTTTGGACGCGGACGATTATTGGTATCCCAATCATTTAAAAGTTTTACAGCAATTGATTTTAAAATTTCCAAAAGCCGGGTTGCATTGCAATAATTATGAAATTTATCGGGGAAACGGCCTCACAGTAGCCGCAAATTTTACATTGGAAAACCCCAAAAAACAACAAATTCTGACCGATTATTTCTTGGGAAGCATCGCCGATCCAATTGTGATAATGGGCAATTTTGCGGTTTCAAAAAACGATTTTCACACAATCGGAAAATTCGATCCACTTTTACGAACCGGTCAGGACATTGATTTTTTTGTGCGGGCCGCTTTAAAAACCGCTATTGCTTTCAACCCGAAAATCACGATGCGCTACCACAAGCAAAGCGAAAACAATTTGGCGCAATCGCATTACAACAACGACCGGATTTACTTGATTGAAAAATTTGAGGCGGAAGAAAAAGACAATCCGTCCCTAAAAAAATATTTGGATGTCAACCGCTATGCCGTGGCCTTGCGCTGCAAATTCCGGAACGACCCGGCTTGGAAAAAATTGGTTTCGAAAATCGATTTGAAAAACCTAAATCCCAAACAACGGGTTTTGTTGAAAATGCCGAAACCCTTGCTGCAACTGGCTGTGAAATTTCAACAGCTATTGATGAAATCCGGAATTTATTTGACGGCTTTTAAGTGAGTTTGTAGCAATTCATTCCATTTTTTCCCGATATTTTCCATTGAGAAATCCGTCACAGAGTTTTTTGCGTTTGATTTGCAAGTTTGGTACAAATCCTCATCAAAACAAATTTTCCGCAAGGCATTGGCGAAATTTTTCGAATTCCGACCAGCAACCAACAATCCGTTTTTCTTGTTTTTGATAACTTCCGACGGGCCGGAAATAATATCGAGCGAAACCACAGGCGTTCCCAAGGAAAGCGACTCTATCAATACCATCGGAAAACCTTCATATTTGCTAGTCAAAACCACCGCGCGGGCGGAAGAAATAATGGAAAACGGATTTTTAGTGAACGGCAAAAAAACAATATGTTCTCGACAATCTAAAAGCGAAGCTTCTTGTTTGGTTTTTTGTAAATCCTTGCCACTGCCCATAATCACGAGCTGAATATTGGTTTTCCAAAGCTCGGAAAGCTGAAATGATTCCAACAAAAAAGATAAATCTTTAACTGAATTATCGATTCTGCCGTACCAAAGCAGATAGTTCCCATTTTGCAAGTTTTCGGGAATTTCCGATTTGGTTTTTCCCCAAGCTGGATCGACCGCATTGTGGACAAGTTCTATGTTCTTCACTCCTAAATTCTGCATATTATTTCCAATACACATGGAAACTGCTACGTTAGCCAGGTTTTTGTTGTAGATATCCACCATTTTCCCGGGTTTCGCCGTAAAATAATTTTTTTGAAGTGAGCTGTGGATCACATAGATCCGGGGAATTCTGCGGTAAATGAATTTATCATAAAAAACCTCACGTGGAAAATCATTTTTCGGACGATGATCGATCACCACATCGAAACGATTTTCTTTTAGGTATTTTCGCAATTTTTTGAAACGCCACAAGCGTTGTGAAAGTGTATCCATTTTGGTTTTGAATTTCCCCAAATTGAACAATTTTCCTGCATATTCATAATCTATTTCATCGATCAAAATTACCGTATGCACTTCGTGACCTTGTTTTTCCAACATACGCGAAAGCAGAGCGCACGATCTTTCCGCGCCTCCTTTCCCCAAAGAAAGTGTGACTAAGCAAATTTTGGACAATTGCGGGTTACGGGTCATCGAGTTACGGGTTTTTGGACCGGGTAGTTGTTTTAAAGTGTTCGTCAAAATCAATCCCTTCACCAACAATTCGCTTTTTAGGCATGAAATTTTCGGAAAAAATACTTTTTTCTTCGTTCATTTTCGCAAAATCTATTTGTGACAAATCCGCCAAACTGAAAATAAAATTATTGGTCACATACGGTTTGTTCAAATTTCCCTCATAAAAGACGTTTTCTTTTTTGAATTTTTCCGAACGCCACAAGATAAAAGGAATTTCGAACATGTTTTTTGTGGCTTTCGACAACGTATGCCCTGCAAAATCGCGATCTTGATATACTTCTTCCCCGTGATCGGAAAAATAGAGGACATAACTGGAAACGTGTTGTTCCCGGGTTTTTTCAATGGTTTCCCGAACCAACCAATCGATATATCGGACAGCATTGTCGTATGAATTGATAGCGGAAACCGCGGTTTCGGAAGTGAATTTTCCTTTGGGAGTTTTGGTGAAAAATTCAAAATTTTCGGGATAACGATTCGCGTAATCCAAATGCGTTCCCAACAAATGCAAGACAATGAATTTTTTATCGGCCGGATCGTTCAAAGCTTTTTCCAAATAAGGCAATAAAACCCCGTCAAGAGGTGTTTTTCGCGCATGGCGGTTGGAGTTGGTGAATTTCAACACATCCGCTGCCTGCGCCATTTCTGTGACCATACTATCGAACGGCCCAAGTGGTTGTTGATTGGAAAACCAAAAGGTTTTAAACCCGGCTTGGTTCATCAATTGAACCGCGGATGAACCATCGAGCAACAACGTTTTTTTCAAAGCTTCGATCGTGTAGGTATGCGGGCTGATCACTTTTTGGTACAATAAAAGTTCATTGGCGATTTCGCCTAATTTTGGGGTGGTGTTACGCGAATAATCATAAATCCCCAAATGATTCCGCGTAGTCGATTCGCCAATAATCAACACGTATGTGCTTTTTTCTGCGGGGGAATTGTTCTTAACGTTTTCAAAATCACCGATGTGTCGGTCCAGATGGAATCGTTCCATTTTTTGTTGTTCGGCAACGTAATCCGAAACGGCTTTTGCGGTTAAATACGGCAAATTTGGAACGATCAATCCCGTAAATTTCAAACCGACCAAAATTGCTACAAAAAGAAAAATTGTGATCAATTTTATATTCCACTTTCTTTTTTTGAAGAAGCTTTGTTTTGGCGTTTTCAAGTAGAAGAACGTGATTATGACCAATGCCAAAAAGAAAAAAAGAATGGGGAAATCAAGGTAAAAACCTAAAAATTCCAAGGCTTCGGAAGCGTTGGTTTCGATGATGATAAAAATGGCGGAAGCAGTGAAAATGGTATTGAAAAGATAAAAAAACACGCTTTCAAAAAAGAGGCAACCCACAAACACGAGGAAATAAAAATTCACTAAAAAAGCCTTGGTTTTTTTGGAATTGAAAAGCGGAACGGTCAACAATATTGCGGTGGCAAACAAGCAATTTTCCAAAACGTTTTTCCATCGATAGGCTTGGAAGTTGGCAAAGAAAATTTCGAACGCCAAGGCAATCAGGATTGGCAGAAGCCAAAAAACAAAGAATTTCGGTTTCAATTTCATATAAGCCACTTATATAAAAATGTTTTCCTAAAAATAAACAAAACCACCAACCCATAAAGCGACCATGTAATCGCGTAGCCTATTACGACCCCTTCCAAACCGATTTTTGAAATCAGGAAAACACTCGAAAGATAGGTCATCGCGGCCAAAAACAAATCGGACAAAATGAATTTCCATACCATTTTTTTGGCGTGGAGTTGATAGACAATCACGATCACGGCCACACGCACAAAATCGCCCACCAACTGCCATAGGAACAGCTCGGTCATTGGTAAAAATTCTTTGGAAAAAACGATTCGAACGATCCAAAACCGCAAAAAATAGATCACCAGCAGCCCAATACCAAAAAACGGCAGCACGGTTTTGTAGAAATCGAACACAATTTTTCGAAAGCCGGAATCGGTGTTGGTTTCCGCCATTTTTGGCAAAATATACAAGGACAACAACGACATAATGAACAGTAAATAATAATTGGAAATACGCGTCAAAGCTTCCCAATATCCAGCTTCTTCCGATCCGATGCGATCGATGATAAAATTCCGAACCATTAAAAACACCACGGGAAAAGTGATGCTGGAAACCAGAGTCATCAACGCATATTGGCTTAGGTTTTTCCCAAAAACACGCGAAACATTTCCCAATTTGAAATGACGGATCAAACGTAATTTTTTGTTGGCAACAATCAGGGTGATGAACAAAATCGCGGAAGGCAAAACAATAAACGTCAGCATGGCACCATCCAGGCCGAATTGCCAAACCAAGATGCCGATCAGCAACAAATTGAGCAAATTCGTCAAAATATTGATCCAGATTACTTTTTTAAATTCCCCGATCCCTCGTAAAATGGAAAGACAATAAATATTCAACATACTCAACGGCAGAATGAACGCCAAGAGTTTAAAAATATATTCAAAATCCTGTTTCGGAAAAACCAGATCGTTCAAAAAACCGCTTCCAAAAAAGAGCAAAATGCCCAATAGCAAGCAAATGCAAATTCCGATAAAAAACAAGGTGGAAAGAAAACTGTTCAAACGTTCGCGATCATCTTTGTATTCCGCACAATAGCGGATCGCGCCTTTTTCCAAGCCGGCGGTGGAAAAATTGTTCACTATGTTTTGAAAATTCGTCAAGTTCCCCAGCCACGCCATTCCCGAAGGGCCCACAAAAATCGCAATGATTTTGGAAGCTGCCAAACCCGTGAACAATTTCACCAAAATACCCGCGCTGTTTTGCGAAGTCACCTGTAAAAGCGGGTTGTTTTGAAAAATGTTGCGGAAACGTTGGAGCATACACGAAAATAATAGAACGAA
>DASSWG010000138.1:0-3021 GCA_035705295.1 Flavobacteriaceae bacterium | reverse complement strand
CAAATAAATTTTGCCCAGATCGCTTTGCAGGAAACGCTCATAAAAAGCGTTGAACTCTTCTGTTTGGGACGAAAATGTGAAAGTGTGTTGAAAGTTGGAAATTCTTCGTATTTTGGTCATAGATTTTTAGATAAAAACCCCAAGTTTTGGGCCGAACATCCATTTTCGGGGTTTTGTTTGTCTAAAAATACGAATTAATTTGCTTTAAATCAAATAGTTGTCTTATTTCTGAAACTGCCTATTTTGGTCAACAAACAAGGCTTGACTGGAAGCAAAACCGAATATTTTTCGGTTGCCTACAAGAGTATTTCACGGTTCAGCATTGAATCGGCCGGAACGTTTGATTTGGATGCCGAACTAAAAATCTGGATTTCCAGCGAGGCGCAGCCCAGCATCCGGAAAAAATTCAACAAGGCGGTAAACGTCTATGAAGTCCAAGCTTTGTTGGCAAAACACGTTTTGGGATAAAAACCCTCTTAAAAAACTCAGACAGTTTCCGCATACATTTTTTCGCGCTGCGCTTTGATGTTTTTGTCGTTCATATACTCATCGAACGTCATGTAACGATCGATAATTCCTTTTGGGGTGAGTTCCACCACGCGGTTCGCGACGGTTTGGGCAAATTCATGGTCGTGCGTAGTGAACAAAACGGTTCCCTTGAAATTTTTCAGTGAATTGTTGAAAGCTGTGATCGACTCCAGATCCAAGTGGTTAGTGGGCTCGTCGAGCATCAATACGTTGGCGCGCATCATCATCATTCGGCTAAGCATACAACGCACTTTTTCGCCACCGGACAAAACATTGGCGGTTTTTAGAGCTTCTTCACCACTGAAAATCATTTTCCCCAAAAAGCCACGAATATAAACCTCTTCGCGTTCTTCATCGGTTTTTGCCCATTGACGCAACCAATCGACCAAAGTCAAGCTGTTTTCGAAATATTCCGAATTGTCCAATGGCAAATAGGATTGGCTAGTAGTAATTCCCCAATTGAATTTTCCGTTTTCCGGATCTTGTTTACCGTTGATGATTTCATAAAAAGCCGTGGTCGCGCGCGAATCTTTTGAATAAACCACTACTTTGTCTCCTTTTGCCAAATTGAGGTCCACGTTTTCGAACAAAACTTCACCATCGATCGAGGATTTTAGTTTTTCTATGTTCAAAATTTGATCGCCAGCTTCCCGATCGCGTTCAAAGATAATGGCCGGATAGCGACGGCTCGAAGGTTTTATTTCTTCAAAATTCAATTTCTCGATCATCTTTTTTCGAGAAGTTGCTTGTTTCGATTTCGCCACGTTCGCACTAAAGCGGGCAATAAATTCTTGGAGTTCTTTCTTTTTCTCCTCGGCTTTTTTGTTTTGTTGGGCACGTTGCCGTGCGGCCAATTGGGAAGATTCGTACCAAAACGTGTAATTGCCGCTGTAATGGTTTATTTTTCCAAAATCGATGTCGGAAATGTGGGTGCAAACAGCATCCAAAAAGTGACGGTCGTGCGACACCACGATCACACAATTGTCATAATTTGCCAAGAAATTCTCCAACCACGAAATGGTTTCATAATCCAAATCGTTGGTGGGTTCGTCCATAATCAACACATCGGGGTTTCCAAAAAGTGCTTGTGCCAAAAGCACCCGGACTTTTTGTTTTCCATCCAAATCTTTCATCAATGTATGGTGCAGTTCGGTTTTGATGCCCAAATTGGAAAGCATCGAAGCAGCATCACTTTCGGCGTTCCAGCCGTTCATTTCTTCAAATTTCACCTGCAACTCCCCTATTTTATCGGCATTTTCGTCGGAATAATCCGCGTACAACGCATCCATTTCCGTTTTCACCTCGAACAAAGGTTTGTTGCCGCGCAAAACGGTTTCCAACACGGTGAATTCATCAAAAACGCTATGGTCTTGTTCCAAAACGGACATGCGCTTGCCCGGTTCCAAAAATACATGACCGGAAGTGGGGTCCGATTTTCCGGAAATGATCTTTAAAAAAGTGGATTTTCCTGCACCGTTGGCACCGATGATTCCATAACAATTTCCTTGGGTGAAACTGGTGTTCACCTCATCGAACAAGATGCGTTTTCCGAATTGAACCGATAAATTTGAAACTGAAAGCATAGCTTATGAATGTTTTGTAAAAATTTCGGCAAAAGTAGTTATTTATCCTTGTTTTTACGAAAAATCGGCTACTTGGTTTTTAGTTTTAACGGGGTATTAACAAAGCTTATTCCCACAAAACCTATCTTTGTGATGAACAACTTGTCCTTTTTTTAGGTAACTAATTGTTTATCAAATAAATGAAAAAAACACTGCTTCGTTTATTCCTCTTATTTTTCTTCATTTTTGGATGCCAAGATGAACCCAAATACAACAAGGTTTATCTTCGGGGCGAAATTGTGAACCCCATCAACGGCTACATCACCCTTTTCAAAGACAACGAATTGATCGACAGCATTCCGCTGAACGATAAAAACATGTTTTCCTACACTTTGGAAAATGCCGAACAAGGGCTGTACACTTTCAAACATCCATCGGAAAGCCAAACCATTTATATAGAACCCGGTGACAGTATTTTGTTCCGGTTGAACACGCTTGCGTTTGACGAGACCCTTTTTTACAGTGGAAGCGCGGCCGCAAAAAACAATTTTTTGATGGAATTGTTTTTGTTGAACGAAAAAAACAACGACCTCATTTTTTCGTATTACAAAATTGATCCGAAAGATTTTGCGAAAATCACGGATTCAATCAAAAAATCAAGGATAAAAAAATTAAAACTGCTCCAACAGAAAAAAAACTTTTCCGACGAGTTTCTTTCTTTGGCCCGAAAAAGCATCAATTATGAATATTACGATTTGCGCGAACGCTATGCTTTTTTGATCAATAAATATGCTGAAGAACGCAGCGGTGAGCTTCCCCCCGTTTTTTTTGACTATCGGAAAGAAGTGGATTTCAATGATGAATCGCTTCAAAACCATTACGTTTACCAGCGATTTTTGGACGATTATTTAAAAAACAGGTCCATTGAAAA
>DASSWG010000137.1:0-3784 GCA_035705295.1 Flavobacteriaceae bacterium | reverse complement strand
AGCAATTTGATTGCTTATTCAAATTATGCCTTGGCGAAATTAAATTATGAATTTGAAAATTTTGAACAAGCCAAAAAGCGGTTGAAAGCCGTTTTAAAGGGTAAAAACACAAAAACCAATCAGTATCAGATAGCCTTGAGCCATATTCTGCTCTCCAAAATCAATATCCAAGAAAAACAAATTGAAGAAGCCAAAGCTCACTTGGAAATGGCCGGGGAAATTATTTCAACCCTCGAAACCTCCACGCGCCAAGACCGCATTTCCGCATCCAACAAAATTTTGACCCTTTCCGAAGAAAATTCCAAACAACAACGCTCGTTGGAATTCAATCAATTGGCGATCATTTTGGGGGTCACGATGATTTTGGTATTGTCGCTTTTGACCCTTGCTTTTTTTAAGAACAGCTACATCCGAGCCCAAACCACTTATTTGCTCCGAACAAAAAACAAGGAATTGACCGAGGAAAAAAACTTGGCAGAAAAGGCCACCATGGCAAAAACCCAATTTTTATCGACCATCACGCACGAACTGCGAACGCCCATTTATGCCGTGACGGGCTTAACGCACTTGTTGTTGGAAACCAACCCGAGCAAAGAGCAAAAAGAACATTTGAACTCCTTGAAGTTTTCAGGGGAACATTTGTTGGCGCTGATCAACAACATTCTGGATTTCAATAAATTGGAAGCCAAAAAAGTCACCGCACAACCCGCCAATTTTGTGTTGCGCCACAAAATCGAAAATATACTCACGGCGCTTACGAAATCGGCGAAAGACAAAAACAACAAGCTCCATTTGGAAATCGACGAAAATTTGCCCGAAAAAGTAATCGGAGATCACGTAAAACTTTCGCAAGTGCTGATAAATCTGGTGAGCAACGCCATTCGGTTCACAGAAAATGGAGATGTATGGGTTCGATTAAATTTGGTGAACACCTCCGAAAACCACCTGTTGATCAATTTTGAAATAGAAGACAATGGAGTGGGCATTCCGGAAGGCACCAAAGAAAAGATTTTTGAAAACTTCACCCAAGGATCCGATGAGGTCAACAACAAATATGGCGGAACCGGTTTGGGACTTCCGATCGTAAAGGGAATTTTACAAGTTTTGGGAGGCGAAATACAAGTTGAGAGCACTTTGGATGTTGGTTCGAAATTTTATTTTTCTTTAAAATTCCAAAAGGCAAAAGACACAGAAACTACTGAAGAAGATGATGCCAAGGAAAAAGCAGCCAATTTGAAAAAATGGCAAGGAGCTTTGAACGGCAAAAAAATATTGATCGTCGAAGACAACAAAATCAATCAAATGATCACCCATAAAATTTTGGCAAAACACCATGTGGTTTGCGAACTGGCCGACAATGGGGAAATCGCCGTGGAAAAAGCAAAATCCAATCAATACGATCTAATTTTGATGGATGTCCACATGCCCATTATGAACGGTATCGACGCCACGCGCGAAATCAGGAAAATAGATCAAAAGACCCCAATTGTTGCATTGACCGCCGTTGCGCTTGATGATGACTTGGAAGGTTTTCTAAAAAACGGCTTTAACGATGTGATTCCTAAGCCTTATAAAATGGAACTCTTTTTCCAGAAAATTCACGACGAAATCACATCGGTGAAGAATAGTTAATTTCCTGCAAAAACTTTGACCATTTCTTCAAATTTAACGTGATCTGAAATTTCTGTTTTTATAGGAAGAAAAAACAATTGCTCTTTGGAGAGTTCATTTTTCAAGCGCATAAAATCTTTTTCGGTGGTGACGATCCGCTTTTTTTTACGCAAATTTTCCAACTCCGAATCCTTGAAACGATGGTGGTCCGAAAATTCGAGGTGGTTAAAATCCAGGTTCATACTGTGCAAAAAATCCGACAAGGGTTTTGGATTTGCAATTCCGGTGACCAAGGTGAAAAAACCCAAATCCGCCAATTTTCTTGAAATTTCACCGTTCAAAACAGAAGAGCTGTAACCAATGGTAGAAAAAAAGAGCTGTTGATTTTCCTTCAAACCCAATTTTTTTTTAATTTGTTGTTGGCCCTCTAAAGTAAGTTTTTCCGGGCACTTGGTCACCACCACAATATCGGCACGAGCAGCGCCCGATCGTTGTTCGCGCAAGTTCCCTGCAGGCAGCAAAAAATCATCGCAGTACAAATCGCCATAAGCGGTGAGCAAAATATTCAATCCGGCGCGTACTTTTCTGTGCTGGAACGCGTCGTCCAACAAAACCACTTCCGGGGGTGTTTGCAGTTGCCGCAACTTTTCGATCCCGCGTTGGCGGTTTTCGTCCACGGCAACGGCAATTTCAGGGAATTTTGTTTTGAACTGCAAAGGTTCGTCCCCAACTTGGGCAGCGGTTTCCTTTCCGGTCAACAAAAAAAAACCGTTGGTTTCCCTTTTGTAACCACGGCTCAACACGGCTATTTTTTTCCGATCTTTCAACAACTTGATCAAAAGTTCCACCATTGGTGATTTTCCGGTGCCGCCAACATTCAAATTCCCAACGCAGACCACTGGGAAAGTGTACGATTTTGAGGAAAAAACACCGAGATCGAACAATTTGTTCCGCAAAAAAACAGCAAAACCGTACAATAACGCGAACGGAAAAAGTATTTTTCGGAAATGTTTCATCCTTGCGAAGGTATTGTTTTTATATTTACGTTCACAAAAATAGCGAACATGACCATACAGGACATCACCAACGAACTTGAAAAATGGGCGCCATTGGATTACGCCGAAGATTTTGACAACACCGGTTTGCTCGTGGGCGACAAAACCGCTGAAGTGACCGGAATTTTGGTAACGCTCGATTGTTTGGAAATAGTGCTCGATGAAGCCATTGAAAAAAATTGCAACCTTGTGGTCAGCTTCCACCCTATCCTGTTTTCGGGTTTGAAAAAAATCACCGGTAAAAATTATGTGGAACGCGCCGTCACCAAGGCTATCAAAAACGATATTGCCATTTACGCAATCCACACTGCTTTGGACAACCACCACAAAGGTGTCAATGACATAATTTGCGACAAATTGGGATTGGAAAACCGAAAAATTTTGATCCCGCAAGAAAAAACCATCAAAAAGCTGACCACCTATGTTCCCGAAAAAGATGCCGATTCCGTGCGCAACGCATTGTTCAAAGTGGGTGCCGGAAATATTGGAAATTACAGCAATTGTAGTTTCAATTCCAGTGGAACCGGTACTTTTCGAGGAAACGAAGTTTCCAATCCAGTGATCGGCGAACGCGGAAAAACCCAATTCGAGCAAGAAATCCAATTGAACATCACCTTTTCAAAACATTTGGAAAGCAAAATTTTGCAGACACTATTCAAAACGCATCCCTATGAAGAAGTGGCCTACGAAATTGTTTCCTTGGAAAACCTCAACCAACAAATTGGTATTGGGATGACAGGGGAATTGCCAACAGCGGTTTCAGAACTCGAGTTTTTGGACCTGCTCAAAAAAACCTTCCATACGGGTTGTGTCCGTCATTCGGAATTTATTGGAAAATCCATCAAAAAAGTGGCTGTTTTGGGCGGTAGTGGAGCTTTTGCCATCGAAAAAGCCAAACAAGAAAATGCTGACGTTTTGGTGACGGCCGATTTGAAATACCACGATTTTTTCAAAGCCGAGAAAAGCATTTTATTGGCGGACATCGGTCATTATGAAAGTGAACAATTCACAAAAAATTCAATTCATTCCCTTCTTACAAAAAAAATCCGTAATTTTGCGCCTGCCTTGCCAAAAAGCAGGGTAATTTTATCGGAAACAAACACCAATCCCATTCATTA
>DASSWG010000136.1:0-5437 GCA_035705295.1 Flavobacteriaceae bacterium | reverse complement strand
TCAGCGGTGTAGTAAGATACTTTGCTCATAACTTCATCGTTTATAAAATACAAACGAATCCCACTCTCGCGGGATTCTTGAACAAATATACTAAATATTCACCAGTTGGGCAATTTATTGTAATTTGCGGATTAAATTTTTTAAAGAATGAAAAAAACGATTTTGCTTGTGTGCGTGGCGTTTGTTTTGGGGTCGTGTAGTAACGGCGATGACAACTTTCGCAACCCTTATTTATTGGACATCAATTTTCAGTTTTTGGTGGATATGAGTTTTCCCCCATATAATCAGTTGAACTTTCTCTCTAGCCCCATTTATATAAACGGTCCAAATTATGGAAATGGTGGAGTAATTATTATGAAGACTGGAGTTGATTCTTACCGCGCTTTTGATGCGAGTGATCCGAATCATATACCAAGTGATTGTTCCATTATGATAATTGGAGATGGTAAGGTAAATTGTGAATGTGAAGGAAATAGTTATTACCTAGCGACCGGCCAGCCCATAAGCGAAGGTTTGGAATATCCGTTGTTGGAATATCGGGTGGTGGACAACGGAAACGGAACCTTGACGGTCTCCAATTAAATCGCGAATTTTAAAACCTTCAAGGTTTCGTCCCGAGTTCTCGGGATTGAAGGTTTATGTTTTTGGGCTTGTACTTTAAATATCCAAGTCTTACCACGTCATTTTGTTCAAATAATAACCATTGCCCGTGTTGGTGAGGTAATAAATCAAATTATAGTTATCGACCCTTTTCACTGTCGAGGGAAGAATGTTGTATCCTTCCGGATCGCCATAACTCACTTTTTCTTCTGCAAAGACCGTGTCGAGATCGTATCTTCCATTTTTTTTATAATTGGAAAAAACCCGCAGCCCTTTATTGAAGTCCAAAACAGCCAATGAACCATTTTCGTTACTGTTTTTATAATTTGTCGAATAAAAAAATGGGGCAAAGTCTTTTAAGGTTCCTTGTGTATCCAAATTCGCGATTACGGCGGGGCCAAATGTATAAAAGTAATCAATTTCCATGCTGCCATCATTCCGGAATTCACTTTTTCGGAGTTGTTTTTCGCCGGTCAGGTAAATATTCCCATCGATGCTTTTCACATCCACCACTTTCAAACTTTTCATACTGTTGTAATCAATTTTTCCGTCATCTACATTGGATTGCCTTTTCGCGGGAAAGAGGTGTTTTCCGATAAGTTTTTTTTGGGATAGATCGTACAGAAAAGCACCATCGTTTTCTTCGCCTTCATCCTCGTTCATTTGTATGATCGCTTCATCGCCGTCCCAAAAAAACCCTGCCAGCATGGGTTTGCCTTCAACATTGACCAAAGCCATTTCCATGGGGAAGAATTTTTCGGCGGAAAAGGTTGTTTTCTCAGAAGACGACCCATCGAATTTTAACAAGTATGCCATTTTGGATCTTTTTTCAAAATCCGTCACTTTTTCCAAAAACACTTGCCCGGAATTGGTCACAAAAATTTTTTCCCTGTAAGCTCGTTCGCTATCAAATTGCAAGGGAGCGGTTTGTTTCCACAGCAAATTCAACTGCTCGCCGAAGAGCCATATTTTCACTTTTTCTTTGCTTTTACGGTCAAAAGGCATATTGGCAAAAACAGCGATTTTGGAACGATCGGGGGAAACCGCGATTTGGTAGGCACCGGACCTGGAGTATTTTTCTATCGGGAAAGTTCCCAAGATTTTGGTTTGGCCCACTGCATTGTCGGTTTTGGAATAGACTTGTGCGTAGAGGTTATGTTCCCCGCTTTTCGTGTTCATTGCGGAAGAAAGAAAAACAAGTTGGTTTTCTTGTTCCACGATTTTCCTTAAATCTGCCGGTCGGTTCCCCAACATCGGCAATTCAAAATTTTGTGTCCCCACGCGTTGCATGGATTGGTCGAACGTGGAGAGTTTTATGGTGTTCACGCCACCGTTCACCATCCGATGCCCTTCCAGTTCACTATAGACCATAAATCCATAAGGAGAAGCAAAAGCGATCTGAAAATTTTGTTCATTGCTTTCTTTGCGAAAAACTTCGCTGCTTTGGGTTTTGAATTCCTGTGAAAATCCTGTGGCAAAGGATAAACAGAAAATCAACAAAACAAAATTGTTCTTTATCGTTTTCATAGTTTGTAAATTTTTTCTTCCAATTGTGTGAGTTCATCGCGTTCCCGATTGCTCAGTTCCAGGTCGAGCAATTTATCCTGCATTTTTGACAAGGTAGCTTCTGCTTGTTTTTTGTTTTTCAAACTAATCTGTACCCGCAATAGATTAAAGAAAATCATTTTGGCGACCTCTTTGTTGATGCGGGCTTTTTTTTCGTTGTAGTCGGCTTTTGCCAATTCCGATCGCCATATTCCTTGAACTTCCCCGAGTTCCGTGCCCACACGTTCCCAAGTTTGCAAAGTGGCTCCTTTGTTTAGTTTTCGATAGGCGGAAACCGCTTTTATTTTGACCTTTTCCAAAGCGTCGTATTCCCTGCGGTTATTTTTGGGATATGCGATGGTGATTTTTGCCGCCACCGGAATATACCCAAATTCATCATTGATATATTTTTCTATTTCTACCATTATTTTATTGACGTTCCCTTTTTCGTAACGGTCCAAATCTATGGAATTGCTTGCGGAATTGGTCAAAAATTGAAATTCCCCGTCAAATGTTTTTTCTTGAAGGAGTTCCGTTTCTTTCCATATTTTTAAAGTTGTTGGTTGTTTGTAGAACGTTTTTCCTCCATTGTCCTGAAATTCCATTTTGGAAACTTTTATCACAAACTTTAGGCCGTCATCACCTTTTTCAAAACCTGACAATTTCATGTTGTCCGCCAAAACTTGATCATCAAAAATCAAGTATTCATCTAAATTCGGTTCTTCATAAAACGGCTCCCTTGGCTGAATGTAAACGGGCTTTTTGGGAACATGGAGTTCAGGCTTTTTTCCTTGTTCGGTCAAGGCAAGGCGTTCGAGCAAACTGAGTTTGTTGAACTCCGCCATTTTTAATTTATAATTTTCTTCAGCTTGGCGTACGGCTTCGTCGTGGTTGGCCAATAATTTTTCATATTCGGCCTTGCTATCGTTTACCAATTGGGTATAATTGGCTTTTTCGGTTTCAAAATCCCGTAAAGATTGAGCCTTTACTTCTTCTGCCGTCAAGGTATAAGGGGTTTCCACCAAAACTTGGTACGCCCGAACCGATTTTTCCAAAACCTGTTTGGGCTGCTGGACATTGAAATAATTGATCTCTTCGGTTTTTATATTTTGTCCATACGAATTGGACAGGCCAATCAATGCAAAAAACAATAAAATTTTTCTCATCCTTTTATTTTTATAGCTGCGAAAGTAAGAATTCATACTTTGAAAAAAAAATCGGCGATCACAAGTGGAACATGCTACCGATATTAAAAAGTAATTGAGTTTTTTGGTGAAAAGAAGCAAAAAACAATTAAGTGAAATCAAACCTTCAAGGTTTCGCAAACCTTGAAGGTTTGTCCTTATATTTAAAACTTCAAAATCACCCCCACCAAAAAATTAATTCCCGCTTGCGGATAATAACCTGCGCCTTCCACGGTTTGGAACCCGCTGGGATAAGTAGGGTCTTCCACATCATAGCTGAAATAATAGCCGTTCGACACATATTCCACATCGAAAATATTGTTCACCAATCCGGTGAAAACAATTTCTTTGAACCAGGGCGCATTTTCCCAAGTGTATTGCACATTGAAATCGTTTGTGAAATAGCTTTCCAACACTGAGGCTTCGGTTTCAATATTGCTCATATATTGCTCGCCCACGTATTTTGAAAGTAGTGAAAGTTCCAGATTTTCAATCGGTTCGTAGCGAATTATATTGCTGGCGATCACCGAAGGTGAAAATGAAATGTCGGTATCGCCAAATTCTGTCAACACGCCATTGAACTGGGAAACAAAATCCATATTTTTGTTGCGGCTCACGGTCATCGCCGGATGGATGCTCAACTTTTTCACAAGCGAAATATCGGCATTGACCTCCAGTCCCAAGCGATAGCTTTTTCCGCTGTTTTTTCGAATGGGCGCGCCTTCCTCGTCGATGGCACCGGTGAGCACCAATTGATCTTGATAGCCCATAAAATACGCATTGGTGTTCAATTTGATTTTTTCTGTGCCAAAACGCCATCCCAATTCAAAATCGTTCAATTTTTCCGGCACCGGATTTCCATTTTCATAATCGGTTCGATTGGGTTCGCGGTGCGCATGCGCAAAAGAAAAATAAAACTGGTTGGCAGTGTTCAACTGATAGGTGACTCCAAATTTTGGGTTGAAAAAAGTAAAATTGTCGTCCACCAACAATTCACTTCCATCGGCCAAGGGGCCCTCCGTTTCGTAATGCACGGCACGAACTTGCAGATCGGCATAAATTGCCAAATCGTTCCGCACCGCCCAATTGATTTTCCCAAAGACGTTCGCATCGGTTTTTTTTCCGGTATTTAAATAATAGGGTTCGTACGGATCGTTGTTTTGTGCAAACCGCGTGTAGATCACTTCGCCAAAATGATCGCCCACATATTTGTTCCAACCGCCGCCCAAAAGTGCGTCGATCGTTCCTTTTTTATAATTCACACTAAATACCGCTCCGTAAAAATCATTGTCCAGCCAACTGCGGTCCACCAAATCGGAAGTGGTCATTTCCATTCCATTGGCAATAAAAGGTTCCAAACCGTACTCGGTCAAAACCGCATCTTCTTCATATTCTTCATAATATCCCCTTCCGTAGGTATAATGCAAAGCGATGTTGGAAGACCAAAACGCATTGTATTGTTGGTTCCAAAGCAGTTGAAAATGATCTTGGGCATAATTGTCGGTTTGGTTTTCGTAAAACTTTACATTTCCGTTTTCGTCGGTGTACTTTCCAGCAGGATTGTATGTCCGGTTATCGCTCAAGGTTGTGGAATCGATGCCGAACCAAGCTTGGTAAGTGCGTTCTTTTCCGCCGAAAGTCAAAGCTTTCACCAAGGTGTTTTCATCGGTAAAAACCCCTTGCAGAAAATAGGATTTCAAATCGGAACTGGCGCGATCGATATAGCCATCGCTTTCGATTTTTGAAAGCCTTCCGGAAAAAGCCCAGTGTTCGTTGAACAAGCCCGTGCCAAACTCCACCGTGTGTTTGTGCGTGTTGAACGATCCGTAACTGTTCGCGATCGAAGCAAAAGCGTCTTTGCGGTAGGATTGTGTTTTCAAATTCAAACTCGACCCAAAAGCCCCGGAACCGTTGGTAGAAGTTCCCACCCCGCGTTGCAATTGCAGGCTTTCGACCGAAGAAGCGATGTCGCCCAAATTAACCCAAAATGTACCTTGGCTTTCGGAATCGTTGTACGGAATACCGTTGATGGTAACGTTCATGGCACTGCTGCCGCGTACACGAATTCCGGTGTAACCCACACCGGCACCGGCATCACTGGTGGTCAC
>DASSWG010000135.1:0-3205 GCA_035705295.1 Flavobacteriaceae bacterium | reverse complement strand
CGAAACTTCGCGCGGAACGCTCACCACGCCCATTGGCGGAAACCGTTATAGCGGAAACACCTATGGGGGTTATTTGATCACTAATTTGGATGCCGAGGTCGAAGGGGAACATTCTTCAAAATATTTGATCACCGATACCCGAATGCAGGTGATGTTGGCCGAACCGTTGGAGGCGAACGGTGGTGAAGCCGTGATTTCCATGAATTTCAAATTCAAAATCCCAGAATCCGGAATGGACCGAATGGGAAGGCTCGAAACCAAAAACGGAACCATTTATTCCTTGGCGCAATGGTACCCGAAAGTAGCGGTTTTTGATGATGTGAATGGATGGAATGTATTGCCGTATCTCGGCGCGGGCGAATTTTATTTGGAATATGGCAATTTCGATTATAAGGTCACAGCGCCCTATGATCACATTGTGGTCGGTTCGGGGAAATTACTGAACCCAAAAGAGGTATTGACGGAAACCCAGATGAACCGCATGGAAAAAGCGACGAACAGCAACGAAACGGTTTTTATTTTGAAACCGGAAGAAGTGGGTTCGCCCAATTCACGCCCGGTGAACAGCGGAATGTTGACCTGGCATTTCAAAATCGAAAATTCACGCGACGTGGCATTTGCCTCTTCCAAAGCTTTTATTTGGGATGCTGCCAAAATCAACCTTCCAAGCGGAATGCCGTGTTTGGCGCAATCGGCCTATCCGGTGGAGAGTGCGGGACAAGTGGCTTGGGGCCGTTCCACGGAATACACCAAAGCTTCCATTGAATTTTATTCCAAAAATTATTTTGAATATCCCTATCCCAATGCCGTCAATGTGGCTTCGAATGTGGGCGGAATGGAATATCCGGGAATTGTTTTTTGCAGTTGGAAAAGCAAAGGCCGCGGTTTGTGGGGCGTTACGGATCACGAGTTTGGGCACATTTGGTTCCCGATGATCGTGGGTTCCAACGAACGAAAATTTCCGTGGATGGACGAAGGTTTCAACATGTTCATCAACCATTACAGCACTTTGGCGTTCAACAATGGCGAATATGCCTCGCGGGTCAATATGCAGGGAATTGTGAATTATATGACCTCGCCAAAACGGGAACCGATCAATACCTATCCCGATGTGGTTGGTTTACGCCATTTGGGATATACCGCTTACTATAAACCTGCGGCAGGCTTGCTACTGCTTCGCGAATATGTGCTGGGCCACGAACGTTTCGACAGGGCGTTCAATTCCTATATTGAAACTTGGGCCTACAAACATCCACAACCTAGCGATTTTTTCAACCACATGGAAAATGTGGCGGGTGAAGAATTGTCATGGTTTTGGGAAAGTTGGTTCTACAGTAACAAAAACATCGATTTGGCGATCGACAAAATTGAAAAAGGCGAAGCAGGTTATATCATCACTGTCGCCAACCATGGCGGTATTCCGATGCCAATGGTTCTCCATGTGAATTATGTGGATGGCAGTTCTGAAATAGTGCGGCTTCCCGTGGAAATATGGCAACGTGGCGATACCTGGGATTATTTGTTGGAAACCGAAAAAACAGTAAAAAAAGTAGTTTCCGATCCTAAAAACATGCTGCCGGACGTAGACGAAGGCAATGATGCTTGGGAACAAACAGCACCTAAATCAACAAACGAAGAAGAAACAGGGAAGTGATTTTTTAGGAAGGTTGTGGAATTATTTTGATTGCTTTAGCGTTCGAATTTTAAAAGAAATCCGTCCGAAGCCACACCCTGGTCGATGATCAGTTGGGTTTTTGAGACCGTGTAAACGCCAAACCTTCCCCCTTCAACAAACAAGGTGTCACTGCCCGAAATGGAGAACATGTAGGTTCCGGAATCGAGTCCATCAATAACTTCTTCCGTATTGTTGTTTTCAACGACCAATTCAGATGAATTTCCATCAAAGGTCCAAATAATGGTTCCGCGTTCAAAATCATTATCGACGCCGGCAAATCCCCCGCTGATGTTCATCAAATTCCATGATCCATAAATTGTTGGGTCGTCGATGTCGTTGTCGCTGTTGTCACAACCGGCAAAACATCCGAAAAACAGCACTAAAAATGTAAAAATAATGGGTTTCATAAAAATGGGTTTTATATGTAGATGCCGATCCGGAAAAACGTTGCGTGGTGTTGGGCCAAAAATTTTTTCAACAAATGTTTCCATTTCACCAATTTTGCAAAAAACCGTATTTTTGAGCAAATAGTTATTCGACACCAAAAAAAATGACCTTTCCAAAATACCCGCTCTTTTTGTTTTGTGTTTTTGTTTCGGCCCATTGTTTTTCACAAGTGGTTGGTAAAGTGACCGATTCCACAGGAAAACCACTCCCGTATGTCAATATTTATCTAAAAAACACTGCTGTCGGAACCACGACCAATAAAAACGGAAATTATGAATTGGCACTTGATGAACTGGGGGAACACATAGTGGTTTTTCAATATTTGGGCTATAAAACCGAACAAAAAGAAATCGAAATACAAACATTTCCGTTTACATTGAACGTTTCGTTGACCGAAGAATCCACTAGTTTGGCGCCGGTGATTTTGAGCAATGGCGAGAATCCCGCAATCCGGATTATTGAAAAGGCTATTGAACATCGAAAGGAAAACCAGGCAAAATTGCAAAAATTCACTGCCGATTTTTATTCACGGGGGCTGTGGCGCGTGCAAAACGTTCCTGAAAAATTCATGGGTGCCGAAATCGGCGATTTGGGCGGTGGGCTGGATTCCACCCGGAGCGGCGTGGTGTACCTTTCCGAAACCATTTCGAAAATTGCCTACCAAGCGCCGGACAATTTCAAGGAAAAAATAATCGCTTCCAAGGTGAGCGGCGACGATAACGGGTTCAGTTTCAACAGCGCGCGCGAATTCAACATTTCTTTTTACAACAATACGCTCGAAATAAACGCCGAAATCGTTTCGCCGATCGCCGATTACGCGTTTAATTATTACAATTATAAATTGGAGGGTACTTTTTATGACGAGCATGGAAACCTCATCAACAAAATCCAAGTGATCCCAAAACGCCCGGACGATGCGGTTTTTTCCGGCCATATATACATTGTCGAAGATTCTTGGGAAATTTATGGGGTCGATCTTTCCACAACGGGCGAAGCCGTGCAAGTTCCAATCATCGAAAAACTGGGTTTTCAACAAAATTTCAAATATTCAAAAACTGAAAACCGATGGGTCTTGCGATCGCA
>DASSWG010000134.1:0-21695 GCA_035705295.1 Flavobacteriaceae bacterium | reverse complement strand
TAACTTTTACCGGTGATCCTAACAATTATGACTTGTCGGCTGTAATTTTCAACCTTATGGTTCTACATTATGCCAATCCGGGTCCGAATCCTAATCCTAATTGGAACCATGATTTATTCACAGTTTTGAACTACAGAAATGGAATGGCAAAAGTGCGATTAAATGGAAAGGATGGTTTTATCGATAGAAATAGAAAAATAATAATCCCTTTTAAACATGCAAGACTGGGGCGGATACAAAACTCCATGATAAAATATCAAGTTGTCGATAATAATAAAAATTGAACCTCCGATTTCCATGTTAGGAAAACCCAAAATAAATCCAATCGAAGTTAGGTTCGAACGTGCCCTTCCCCAAACACATAATATTTATTCGTGACCAATTGTTTCAACCCCAATGGGCCGCGGTGGTGCAATTTGTCGGTGCTGATGGCGAGTTCGGCGCCCACGCCCATTTGCCCGCCGTCGGTGAAGCGGGTGGAAGCGTTGTGATAAACTGCCGCGCTGTCGATTTGTTCCATGAATTTTTTGGCTTTTTCGGTGTCGGTGGTCATGATCACGCTCGAATGTTTTCCGGAATGCGCATTGATTTTTTCAATGGCCTCGTCCAAGTTTTCAATACTTCCCAAAACAATTTTCAGGGCCAAAAATTCTTCGTCCCAAACTTCATTGCTTTTCATGGTTTTTTCTTCCGAAAGAATTTCTTTCGTTTTTTCGTCCACGACAATTTCCACATTTACTTTTTGTAGTACATCGCGCAATTCTTTTAAACGGTTTTCATAATCGGGCATGTTCGGGTTCAACAACACTTTGTCCAACGCATTGCAACCGGAAATTTTATCGGTTTTTGCGTTTACGATCACGTTCAGGGTTTGGTTCCAATCGGCATCTTCGGCGACGTATAAGAAATTATTTCCCCTTCCACTGATCAAAACGGCGCATTTTGCGTGTTGTTTTACGAAGTCGATCAATCGTTCGCCGCCGCGCGGCACGATCAAATCCAGCTTTTCGGATGGGTTCCTCAAAAATTCCTGGGTTTCTTCACGGTTGATGTGCATCAACGAGATCCAGTCTTTTGAAAGTCCGTTTTCTTCCAAAGCTTCGTGCCAACATTTTTCTAAAATCACGTTGCTGTGATAGGCTTCCCGACCACCTTTCAACAAAATTTTGTTGTTGGCCTTGAACGCCAAAACCGCTGCTTCGATGGTCACGTCGGGGCGCGATTCGTAAATGATCATAATGGTCCCAAAAGGATCGGTTTTGTTAATGATTTTCAACCCATTGTCGAGCACGATTTTGGAAATTTCCTTTCCCACTGGGTCTTCCTGGGCCTTCACCTCTTTTATGGCTTGGATCATTTGGTCGATTTTCGCATCGTCCACCACCAATCGATCATAGAGTGCTTGGTCGTCGCGCTGAAAATCGTCGCGGTCTTTTTTGTTTGCTGCTATGATTTGCTCTCGTTTTTTGTCCAAAATTTCCATCATGGATTGCAAAACGCTGTTTTTTGTGTTGGTGTCCAATAATTTCATTTTCAGTATGTTTTTAAATTTATAGTTTTTATACTTCGAATTTGGTGCCCACATCTTTTCCGTTCACAATATCGAGAATGATGTTTTCTTCTTTTCCGTTGGCGATGAACGTGGGAATTTTTTTTCGGGCGGTTTCTTTGGCTATTTTTAATTTTGATTCCATTCCGCCGCGGCCTTCGCCTTCTTCTTTTTCATTTTCCTGAACATATTTTTCTACATTTTCATCGACTTTCACTTTGGACAATACTTCTGAATTTTCATCATCCGGATGTCCAGTGTACAATCCGTCGATGTCGGTCAAAATGATCATCATATCCGCATCGATCAATTCCGCGACCAAACTTGCCAGTTCATCGTTGTCGGAAAACATGGACATGCTCAAGGAAACCGCGTCGTCTTCATTGGCAATTGGAACGATTCCTTCGGACAAAAGGCCTTCGTAGCAATTGATCATATTTTCGCGGTATTTCCCTGGCGCGAAATCGCGTTTGGTAGCCAAAACTTGTGCGCAGCGCATTCCGAAATCGTGGAACATGCTGTAATAATGGCGCATCATCCGCGGTTGTCCCACAGCCGAAAATACTTGGCGCCGGATCGATTTGTCCTCGATTCCGCTTTCGCCCATCACTTCTTTTCCTGCAATTGCCGAACCGGAAGAAACCAATACGGTGATGATGTCGCGTTCGTATAAATAAGCGATTTGCCGGACCAAATTTTTCAAAATGGGCCCCACGATACGGTTGTTCTTGTTGGTCATCACATTGGTGCCAACTTTGATAACGATTCTTTTTTTGTGCATTTTTTAGTTAATTGGTTATTGAGTTACTCGGTTATTGAATTATCGTGTTATTTTCCAATTTACCAACGCAACGATTTTGTGCTTATAAGATTTAGTTCCTCGCGGCTTGCCTTGTCTTTTTTTGGAATTTGGTTTTTGGAATTTTATTACCGTGAGTTGGTGCTGAGGATTCTTTATTACACGAGGTTCAAAATTCTAATTTTCACCAAGTTCCACAGCACGGTCAAAAGCGGCGTAAGCGGCATCTTTGATCAATTCTTTTACATTGTTGTCTTCCATTGAATCCAACGCGGCGCGGGTGGTTCCGCCTTTGGAAGCCACGCGGTCCATCCACGAGTTGGGCGAAAGGTCGGATTGGTTGAACAATTCCACGGCACCTTCGAAGGTATTGCTCACCAATATTTTAGAATCGTTTTGCGAGAAGCCCATTTTCAAAGCGGCTTCCATCATCGATTGCATAAAATAAAAAACATAGGCGGGTCCGCTTCCGGAAATTCCTGTCGAAGCATCGATGAAATTTTCATTTTCCACTTTGATCGATTCGCCGGTGGTGTCCAAAAGGTTTCGGACCATCAACAGTTCCACGCGCGAAACTTCTTTGGATTCGGTATAGGAAGTGACGCCTTTTCCCACTTTTGCCGGTAAATTTGGCATGGTGCGGATTACTTTTTTTACGCCCAACAAGGTTTGAATTTTTTCGATGGTGACGCCAGCCATCAAGGATACAAAAAGTTGTTCCTGATTGACCAGGGGTTTTATTTTTTCGAACAATTCTTCGCAGTGATATGGTTTTACGGCGATAAAAACAATATCCGCTGTGGGAAGGCAATCTTCAATATTCTCTTGAACATCAAAAATCGGTTCTTTTTTGAGGGCGGAAATTTTTTCTTCGGAAACATCGTAAATCATCAATTTCCGACGGTTCAGCAACGGCGATTTAGCCATTCCTTCGGCATAGGTCAAGCCCATGTTTCCTGCTCCAATAACGAGTACTTTCATGAATTTCTTTTTAGATTGAATCGGCAAAAAAAATTGCCGGTTATTTTTAAAATTACAAACAAAATGCTGCAAGGACTGTGCGGGAATCGGGAAAAAAGTAGAAGAAAAGCCTTTATTGAGAAAGAAAAACTTTCTTAAGGCAAGTATAATAAAGGTTAAGCGAATTTTTAGCGAAAAGAAGATGAAAATAAAATTCTTTGTTCCAAAATGAAAAATTCAAAAACAAGTGACAAGCCGTCAATTTTTATGCAAAGATGTCACCTAAAGCTTCTGAATTTTATAAAAAAAGCACCTTAAAAAAAACTTCAAGGTGCTTTTTGTTATTTTTGAAAAACGGTTAGTCTCTTTTTTGAGGCTCGCGTTTTCTGTCGTCGCTCCGTTCTTCACGCGGCGGACGTTCCATCAACGCTTTGCGCGAAACTTTCTCTTTTCGCGTTCTTGGATCCACGCCAAAATATTTCACATCGATCACATCGCCTAAATTTACCACATCGGTAACATTTTCGGTACGTTCCCACGCAAGTTCGGAAATGTGCAACAAGACTTCGTTTCCGGGAGCTTCCAAATATTCCACTACGGCGCCAAAATCAAGGATTTTGATCACCTTCACTTCATAAACACTCCCTTTTTCGGGCTTGAACGTAATGGAATCGATTTTGGCCAATACCGCATCGATGCCCTCTTGGTCAACCCCAAGAATTTCAACAATACCGGTTTCGTTTTCTTCATCTTCGTTGATCACGATTGTGGTGCCGGTGGCTTTTTGCAATTCTTGGATCACTTTTCCGCCGGGGCCGATCAATCCGCCAATAAATTCGGCAGGAATGGTTTTGGTAACCATTTTTGGCGAATGGGGCTTCACATCGGCATTAGGAGCAGGTATGGTCTCGGCAAGTTTTTCCAAAATGTGCAAACGGCCTTCGCGGGCTTGTTTCAAAGCGTTCACCAAAATTTCGTAGGAAAGTCCTTTAACTTTGATGTCCATTTGGCAAGCAGTGATGCCGTCTTTGGTTCCGGTTACTTTAAAATCCATATCGCCCAAATGGTCTTCGTCGCCCAAAATATCGGAAAGCACGGCATATTCATCTCCTTTGGAAATCAATCCCATCGCGATTCCGGAAACGGGTTTTTTCAATTGAACGCCCGCATCCATCAACGCCATGGTTCCGGCGCAAACCGTTGCCATGGAAGAAGATCCGTTGGACTCCAATACTTCCGAAACTATTCGGACGGTATAAGGGCAATCAACAGGGATCATCCCTTTCAATGCGCGCTGCGCCAAGTTTCCATGACCAACCTCGCGTCTGGAAGTTCCACGTATTGGGTAGGCTTCCCCGGTACAAAACGGAGGGAAGTTGTAATGCAAATAAAAGGTTTCTTCGCCTTGGTGCGTTGGCAAGTCAATTTTGTTCGCTTCCCTGGAAGTTCCCAACGTCACCGTGGCCAAAGCCTGGGTTTCTCCCCGTGTGAAAATCGCCGATCCGTGGGTGGAAGGCAAATAATCGACCTCGGTCCATATAGGACGGATTTCATCTGTCTTTCTTCCGTCCAAACGGGTGCGTTCTTTTAGAGTCACGTCCCGGATAGCTTCTTTTTGCGCATTTTTGTAGTAACGGGAAATCAAATCGCCGTTTTCTTCCAGTTCTTCTTCTGAAAACAAGGCTTTTACTTCTTCCTTTACAAGGTCAAAAGCTTCGGTGCGTTCTTGTTTGCTGCTGCCTTTTTTTGCGATGTCATAGATTTTCTGGTAGGTAGCTTCTTGTACCTTTTTCTCTATGGTTTCGTCGTTGCGTTCTTTTTCGTATTCCCGGGTTGCTTTTTTCCCGAAAGCATTTGCCAAGCGCTCTTGCGCTGCACACTGAACTTTAATGGCTTCGTGCGCAAATTTAATGGCATCGGCCATTTCTTCTTCCGAACATTCGTCCATTTCCCCTTCTACCATGGAAACGCTGTCCGCGGAAGCGCCGACCATCAAATCGATGTCCGCTTCTTCCAGTTGGGTCCTGTTTGGGTTGATGACAAATTCCCCATTGATCCGTGCCACGCGAACTTCGGAAATGGGACATTCGAAAGGAATATCCGACAATTGAATGGCTGCCGAAGCGGCCAACCCGGCCAAAGCGTCGGGCATCACTTCTTCGTCGTGCGACATCAATTGGATCATCACTTGGGTCTCGAATTTATAATCGCTTGGAAACAATGGACGCAACACACGGTCCACCATGCGCATTACCAAAATTTCCTCGTTGCTCGGCCGTGCTTCGCGTTTGAAAAAACCACCCGGATAGCGACCGGCGGCGGCGAATTTTTCACGATAATCCAAGGTCAATGGAAAAAAGTCCATCGTGGTGGGTTTGTGAGAAGAAACAACGGTGCAAAGCAACATGGCTTTTCCCATTTGAACAACAACCGATCCGTGGGCTTGTTTTGCCAATTTTCCGGTTTCGATGGAGATTTCCCTTCCATCTCCGAGGTCGATCACCTCTTTAAAAACTTGTGGAATCATAATTTTTTTGATTTCTTAAAATTAAACAATGGTCTTCGCCTTACCGGACGATCAGGGTTGTGTTGTTGTGTGTGGTTGACCAATGAAAAACTATCTTTTTTTGAAAAAATGGCTTCAAGAAAAAGATGACAATTTTTACAAAAGGAAAAAACATCCTTTTGATTTATAAAAAAAGGGGCAAAAAAGCCCCTTTGAAATTTATTTTCGCAATCCCAATTCTTTGATGATGGCCCGATATCTTAAAATATCTTTTTTCATTAAATAATCGAGCAAACTTCTTCTTTTTCCCACCAATTGAACTAACGAACGTTCGGAGTTGTAATCTTTCCTGTTTCCTTTCAAATGATCCGAAATGTGGGCGATGCGTTGTGTGAACAAGGCAATTTGCCCTTCGGTGGAACCGGTGTCTTTTTTGTCCTTTCCGTGTTTTGCGAAAAGGTTCTGCTTTTCTTCTTGTGTTAAATACATTCCAATATTATTTCAATGATTATTATGTATGGGATAGATTTTCTATCAGGCGGCAAAGATAGGATTATTATTTAATTTTGAAGGAGTTGCGGCAAATAAAATTGAAGGGCGAAAAATTGCGAGTATGAAAATCCGCAAATTCAAGATTGCGTTATGATTTTAAGTCCACAACCGTTTTTCGTATCGCCGCCAAATTGGAAAGCAATTTTTCCAAATACTTTAAATCCAACATGTTGGCACCGTCACTTTTGGCGTTTTCCGGATCAAAATGGGTTTCGATGAAGAGGCCGTCCACGTGGTTCACCACGCCGGCTCGGGCAATGGTCTCGATCATTTCGGGCCGTCCGCCCGTGACGCCACTGCTTTGGTTGGGTTGTTGCAAGGAATGGGTGACGTCCAAAACGGTGGGTGCAAATTCGCGCATCACGGGGATTCCCCGAAAATCGACGATCATATCCTGGTAGCCGAACATGGTTCCGCGGTCGGTGACCATCACTTGTTCGTTACCACAATCGGTGACTTTTTTTACCGCATGCCCCATGCTTTCCGGGCTCATAAATTGCCCTTTTTTTAAGTTGACAACTTTTCCGGTTTTTGCCGCAGCGACCACCAAATCAGTTTGGCGCACCAAAAAGGCGGGGATTTGCAGCACGTCCACATATTCCGCGGCTATTGTAGCGTCTGAAACTTCATGAATATCGGTAACGGTTGGAATATCGAAGGTTTCGGAAACCTTTCGCAAAATTTTTAAGGCTTTTTCATCACCAATCCCCGTGAAACTATCGATCCGGCTGCGGTTGGCTTTTTTGAAACTTCCTTTAAAAACATAAGGGATTTTCAATTTATCGGTGATTTCGACCACATTTTCCGCAATGCGAAGCGCCATTTCTTCGCCTTCGATGGCACAAGGCCCCGCCAGCAAAAAGAAATTGTTCGCTTCGAGGTGTTTTAGTTTTGGAATAGCGGATAGTTGCATGGTGGATTCTTTTTATGCAAAGGTAATGATTTCGAAAGTTACTTTTTGCCGAGTTCGACCACCTCCAAATTTTCAATTTTCTCCCCATCAATACTAAACCGCAACATGGTTCGAACTTGGTGAAAGCCATATTTTCCGACAGCACCCGGGTTCATGTGCAATAAATTAAACTTTTTGTCGTGCATTACTTTTAAAATATGGGAATGCCCACAAATGAACAATTTTGGTGGATTTTGTTTGATTTCTTCCCGAACAACAGGCGAATAATTTCCGGGATAACCGCCAATATGGGTGATCCATACATCAACTTTTTCGCACCGAAACCGTTGGTTGAGCGGGAATTCTTTTCGAATTTCCGCAGAATCGATGTTTCCAAAAACGGCTTTTAGCGGCGCAATTTTTTTCAAGGCTTCGGTCACAGCCAACTCGCCAATATCGCCGGCATGCCACACTTCATCGGCTTGCGAGGCATAATCCAAAATTCGGTCGTCAATATGGCCGTGGGTGTCACTGAGCAGGAGTATTTTTTTCAAACGGAAGTGTTTTTGATTGATTTTTATTTTGAAATTTTATCATTCCCCAATTTTTACGCATAATAAATAATTTTTATCCGCTCATTGGCAATCTCCGAAACTTCGTTGTGTTTCCGTTGTGAATATTGCCTTATATTTGTCTTTGCAAAAATACGGATTTAGTTGAGGTTTTTCATAGAAATTGCATACGAAGGAAGCGCTTACCACGGTTGGCAAAAACAACCCGACGCCATTTCGGTGCAGGAAGTTTTGGAGGCGGCCTTGACCACCGCGCTTCAAAAAAAGACGGAAGTCGTCGGTGCCGGAAGAACGGACACGGGCGTGCATGCGAAACAATTTTTCGCCCATTTCGATGCGAAAATTCCCATGGAAGCCGACCAGTTTGTTTTTAAGCTGAACACCATTTTGCCTCACGATGTAGCGGTCATTTCCATTTTTGAAACCAAAAAAGATGCCCATGCGCGTTTTGATGCGGTTTCGCGGGAATACACCTATTTTGTGAGCACGAAAAAGAACCCGTTCAACGTGGCTTCCGCTTATTACATCAAAAAAGAAATCGACATTGGTTTGATGAACGAAGCGGCAAAAGTATTGTTGGAACACACCGATTTCAAAACGTTTTCGAAAGTGAAAACGGAAGTGAAAACCTATAACTGCAAAATTGAACATGCATTTTGGGAAAAAGTGGGGGACGAGTTGGTTTTCAACATAAAAGCCGACCGGTTTTTGCGGAATATGGTGCGTGCCATCGTCGGAACCTTGATTGATGTGGGCACCGGAAAAACGAAGTTGAAAGAACTGCACAAAATCATTGAAAGTGGAAAACGCGGAAAAGCCGGAAAGTCGGTTCCCGCGCACGGCCTTTTTTTGACCAAAGTGGAATATCCAAAATCGATAAGAAAAAAATAAATGGCAGGCAAAACAGGAAAAGCATTTGATTTTAAAATGTTCGGGCGGTTGCTCAAATATACCAACCCGTACAAATGGACTTTGTATTTTGTGGGATTGTCGGCAATTTTGTTGTCCGGTTTCGCGGTGCTGCGCCCTTATTTGCTGCAAATCACCATTGACGAAAGCATCGTTCCGAAAGACAATGACAACTTGTTGTTTTTCATTGTGTTGATGTTGGCCGTGTTGATTTTGGAAGTGATTTTTCAATTTTGTTTCATCTATTTTGCCAACTGGTTGGGGCAAGAGGTCATTCGCGACATTCGGGTGAACTTGTTCGAGCACATGCTCGGTTTCAAAAAACAATATTTCGACAAATCGGCCGTGGGAAGGTTGGTGACCCGTGCCGTGAGCGACATCGAAACCATTGCGAGTATTTTTAGCCAAGGTTTGTTCATGATCATTAGCGACCTGTTGAAAATGGTGGTCGTGTTGGGCTTTATGTTCTACCAAAGTTGGCAGTTGACTTTGTTGGTACTTACCGTTTTGCCGTTCATTTTGTATGCTACGAAGGTTTTTCAGCAGAAAATGAAAATTGCTTTTGAAGAAGTTCGCACCCAAGTTGCCAATTTGAATTCTTTTGTGCAGGAACGCATCACCGGAATGAAGATACTACAGATTTTCGGCCGTGAAAACACCGAATACGAAAAATTCAAAAACATCAACGACAAGCATCGAAAAGGATGGGTAAAAGCAGTTTGGTACAATTCCATTTTTTTTCCAATTGCCGAAATGTCCACTTCCATCACCATTGGATTGGTGGTTTGGTATGGTGGTTTGCGCGTGATGGAAAACGATGCACTTTCTTTGGGAGTTGTCATAATGTTCATTCAGTTGATCGAAATGTTGTTTAGGCCTTTGCGCCAAATCGCCGACAAGTTCAACACCTTGCAAATGGGAATGGTCGCGGCCAACCGTGTTTTTGGGATCATGGACACCGAAGCCATCATTGAAGACACCGGAAAAACAGAAGCCAAAAACCTGGTGGGGGAAATTCAGTTTAAAAACGTTCGTTTTGGATATTCGCCGGACGAAGAAGTGTTGAAAGGGGTTTCTTTTGAAGTGAACGCGGGCGAAACCCTAGCGATCGTGGGAGCTACCGGGGCCGGAAAAAGCACCATCATCAATTTGTTGAGCCGGTTTTACGAAATTAACAGCGGTCAAATTTGTGTGGACGAAATTCCGATAAAGGACTTTACCTTAAAATCGCTTCGCGATGAAATCGCCGTGGTTTTGCAAGATGTTTTCTTGTTCGCCGACACGATTTTGAACAATATTACCTTGGGCAATAAAGACATTACCGAAGAGAAAGTGATCCAGGCCGCCAAACAAATTGGGGTGCACGATTTTATTTCCAGTTTGCCGAACGGCTATCATTACAACGTGAAAGAACGTGGGGCAATGTTGTCTTCGGGGCAGCGCCAATTGATCGCTTTTCTGCGCGCCTACATGAGCAACCCCAGTATTTTGGTGCTGGACGAAGCCACTTCGTCGGTGGACAGCCACAGCGAGCATTTAATGCAACAAGCCACTGACAAATTGACCAAAGGCCGAACTTCGATCGTGATCGCGCACCGGTTGGCGACCATTAAAAACGCAGACCGCATCTTGGTAATGGAAGCCGGGGAAATTGTGGAAACCGGCACCCACCGACAATTGTTGCAAAGAGAAAATGGAATCTATCGAAAATTGTACGAAGTGCAATTTCAGGCAGAGGAGGTGTAAAATTTATGAAAAAAAATGGCTTAAAAGGATTTGTTTTTTAACTCAGTTCTTTGTTGGCGTGTCGTTTTTTTTTTCGTTTATTTCTCGAATTAAACTATTTTCTGAACTCCTTTTTCCAAACCAATGAAAAGGTGATTTTAAATCAAAAAGTCCATATGCTGTAGAATTTATCAAAATATCTTTTTGGTCAAATATAACTATTACTTGACGTCTCCAATTAGTTAAATCGTGAAATCCAAATTCCATTAAATTTTCATCTTCATTCAAAATTTTCCATCCAAGTTGCTTTGCTTTTTTTTTGATTATTTGTCGATTTTTTTCTTCAGAAATCCCGCTTATTCTTTTCAGTTTGTCAATATTAACCACCGAAAGAAATATAAGTCCACCGAATAATATGCCACCAAGTAAAGTTGTATTTGTTAATAAATGTTCTGTGTTTATAAATAACGCAAAAACAAACACACCAAAAAATGTAGATATACTTATTGAAACAATATAAACTGAGAAATCAATTATATGCTCTATGAACCAAGTTTCTCTGATTACTCGCTTTTTTTCTATGGATTTTTGTATGTTTATTTTATCGTTTTTCACGTTCGTTTACAATGTACGCCAACGTTCCGCGGTTATGCGCCGGGCGGGATTTTATCCCGGAATTGTTCTTTTGGATCTGCCTTCCGGCAGGAACGAACATTTCTCGTATCCGTAATTTGTCAACCGTCCCTTCCTGCCGGCAGGAAGGGACGGATTTTCCGTCTGGCGCATAGTTGCTGTTGTGCGCAGGTTTTCTCTAGTGTTTTTGTTTTTTTTAAGTTGATTTTTCCTTATTTCGTTTCTTTTTAAGTTTTAAAGTTGAATTTCATAAATATAGTATTCTTTTGTCAAAGTATCTTGAAAATATCTTGAGCCTTGGTCAAATTCATAGTTTTTGTACCGAATTGAATTTTTAGATGGATTAAACCAAATAGGGGAATCAAATGTTTTAGCCCAATCCATAGTGTCGATTTGTAAATGATTTTGAGCTATAAATTCATTCCACCATTTTTTTGTCGGCTTTAATTTTAAGTACATTATGTATTCTCTCGTCCAATGTGCAGATTCCCAATATTTCCCTTTTATAATTTCCAAGTTGTCTGGTGGATTTGTGCCTGCCCAATATTTATAAGTTTCTTTTGGGTCATTCGTTTTAATTTCCGAACAACTTGTTAGAAGAAGAAAAATTAATAGAAACAACGGCATTAATCCTTTCATTGTTTTTTGGGTATATCCTTAGTCAATCATTTTTCTAATTAAATTTTCTTTTTTCCACATTGCTGTTCAAATCCGTTCCGTTGGATTTGATTATTTTCGAGATGATTTTAAATATTAAGGCAATTCCCACAATTCCAAGACCAATCATTAATTCAAGGTTCAATATCATATAAGTTCCTTTATCAACATTGTCGCTTCCCCAACCTCCAGGAGTTTTGTCAGCCCAATTTGCCCAATTTAAAAATCCAAAATAAACGGATAAACATACGGCTTCAATTATAAGTACGAAATTCAAAATCCACCAATCTTTATCAAACCTTTCATTAATCCATTTAATAGAAATTAAAAGTAATATAGGAATTATGAAGCTATTGAGAATTATTGTCAAGGATGCAACTTCGTAGTTTGACCAAAATGGTTTTAAAACCAAATTCGGTATAATTCCAATCCCAATTGTGGTCAAAATCAAACAAATCAGATATTTAGAATTTTGACTCAAGTTTAGTTTCATCTTTTATCTACAGTTTTCCCCACTCTGCTTTTAAATCCCACGTGTTTTTTAGGATAGCCATCCAACTTTTTCCACACTGTTTTTAATTCCGCCGCAGCCATTTAGGAAACACTTTTTTTTGCGGTTAAAACCCTCCGTTTCCAAAACTGCGGAAAGATCCATCGTTGTTTTTTTCCTTCAGCATTCAATTATTCTTTAATTGTTCTTTTAAACTTGCGTATAGCCGCTGTTGGCAGCAGTTTTTTTAATTAAAGCAAATAATTTATTTTGCTCGACTTCGGTCAGTTTTTTTAATTTGATAAACACTTGAGTTTTGGCTATTCCTTTTTCTCCGAATTCAATTATTAAATTATTTTTTTCAATTGTAATCTCATTTGCCTCTTTTATAATCGCATCAGGAAAATTTTTTCTGCTTTGTTCTGTTTTCTGTGTTAAGATAATCGGGATTGATAATTGCTTTATTAATCTATTTTTTGAATAACCGAAAATAATAGTGGAATCTTCGGTTATATATATGTCGCAATGTCTAAAAAGATAATTATTATTCTTCAGACCAATAGTCTTGGTTGAACATTCTGTTTGTTCTTTTTTAAATAAAATCCTTCCATTTATTCTTTCAAGTAGTTTATTATATTGTTTTTTTCTTGATTTGTTTCCAATAGTGATTATTAAAAATACGATTAAGAAAAAAACTGTAAACCCAATAATAGGTTCTATCATTTAGTTCTGTTTTTTTTAAATTGCTGCCAACTGCTTACATAGTATATAACTATGGTTTTTAAAACCTAAACCCGAACTGGAACGAAAAGCGTGGGCCATCGCCATCACTTCCATTGAAGAGTTGAAATGTTCCGCTTATGGCTTCTGCGCTGTTTATCCATAGCCCGCCACCATAATCGTTGTGCCATACATCGCTGTCGCGGTCGCCGGTCCAGACCCGGCCTAAATCGCCCCCTACGAAAACTCCAATTTGAAAAGGCAAAAAGCCCGTGGTAAACTCGTTGAAGCTATATCGCAGGTCCGCTCCGGCGGCAAATGCGCTTTTTCCGGTGAAACGCTCGGTCCGGTAGCCCCGCAATCCGGTGTCGCCACCCAAATCGGCAGCTTGGTAAAATTCATATCCGCCACCGATATTGATGCGAGAATCGACCATGGTTTTCAGTACGAACTTGCGGTTTCGGCTTACGGCGTTGTAAAATTCAACCGATGGTTCGAGATAACCGAATGTTCGGTCGGTGTTCTCAACGTTCATTTTTCCTCCGAGCGCAACCTCGAAATTCATTCCGCGTGTGGGGTTCAGCACATCGTCATAGCTTTCGTAGCGATAGAGGGCCTCAACTCCCGCAAAATATTTTCGGTCATAAAAACCCGATCCCGCTGGCGCCACGTTGTCCACCAAAAACCGGTTCGGTGTGTCTTCCAACTGAACGGTGTTGAACGAGGCCTTGTAACTGAAAAAGCTTCCGAAAGGGGTTTTGTTCACCAATCCGGCCTCAACTCCTATCCTGCTGATTCGTACCCGGTTGTAATCCTTCGAGAGTTCATCTTCCGGGTTGTTGGTCTCGTTTCCAAAACCAAAATAATTCCGGGTAAAATTCGGGCTGGTAAAATTCGCGCCCACAGCAAGGTTATAGTTTTTCACAAATCCCGCAAACTGCGCATCGTAATGGAAGTCAAATCCACTTGTCGCAAAATAATAACCAAAAGCGAACTTGTGCTGGGCCGTGAACGGATTGCGCTTGAACTCATTGATGGTATAAATATCCTGCACCATAATTTTAAACCCGTCGTCCGGATTGTACCCGATTCCCGGTAGAATGAAATTGGTCTTAAAAATCCTTTTGTCCTTGTCGAAAAGATTTTGTTCGTAATTGTCCGAAAGTTCCACCTCTGTTTTTGGGGCTATTTTCTTAAGGGTGTTGGGCTTGGATTTATGGTCGTAAATATTCACGTCCTCTCCGTTTTCGATTTTATAAATATCGTTGTTTTGCCCGCCGATGATTTTAATGTCGATTAAATTATCACCTTCGCCTTTTACCTCGAACACATCGTCATCATCAAGCCCGTAGATCCACATTTCCTCGGTAATTTCACCGTTATAGGTAAATTCGCTGATTTCATCCGCTATTTCCCCGTCTTTTATTCGAGAAACCACAACTTTGGTCATTCCGCCTGGCAGGCGCGTAACTTCAATATAGTCGTCCTTATCGGTTCCGGTAATGATGGCAAGGTGCGCCATATATTCAAAATACCTTTTGGTAATGTCCACGATATTGTCCCTTCGACCCTTTAGGTCTTCTATTAATTTTTGAGCGGATTTGCCCTGGGTTTCTGGTGGTAAATGAGAAAATGCTTTTTCGATAACCTCGTCGGTTACGTGGGTTTGGATATATTTCGCCTCTTCGATCCAGTCTTCGCGTCCACTGTTTTGGAGTAGGTTTCGATCCAGACTAAGCCCGGCATTGTTGAACCATTTCACGTTTTCAATGGTCGGGCCATACGTGGAGAATTGTTTCGCAACCCCTGTAAGACCGCGAAGGGTGGCGAAAAAAGCCCCGTCAAAATTCGTAAAAGCTTGATCGCGATCGGAAGGAATCGGTTCAAAATAATGATCGCCATCTTCATCGATGTGTTCGGCCCAGGCCCATTGGTCTTGATGGCGGTCCCAATCGCCAATGAGCATGTCGAATATTCGAGCACGGATAAACATGTCTTCTTTCAAGGAGTATTTCTCGTCCCTGCGCAAACGGGAATAGAGCCCTGCGGAGTTTTCAATATCCTCATCGGGATTTCCCCAATCATCCGAAACCAACCAACTATCATCCGGGCTTTCTTCGATCATATAGAGTGCTCCGCCGTAATTTTTGTTGTAATTTCCCAAAGCAGGTTGTTTGGGAAGATAGAATATTTTTGGGTTGGTATGGTAAACATCAGCTGCTTCTGACAATGTGGGGAGCACCATAAATATATACGGATGGGCGGCGGTGTAAAAATCCTTGATTATATTTTCTGCCACGGTGTTGTCGAACCGGTTTTCCACATTGGTCGTTTTGAAAGCCGTGGTTTGCAAAAACTGGATGGCGTTTTTTTCAATTCGTCGAATATCCCATTCCCGCCCGAGTGAATCTTCGGCTTTTAGCGAAACGGTTTGGTGGCCGCCCCCTTCGCGAACAATTTCCAACCCTCCGTACAAGGTGTCCAAATCGGCCACGGGGACTTCGATCGGTTTGTAATAAAGATCGCGGTAAAAGTCGCCGAAAATACTTTTATAGGTACCAGGTTCATAGCCTTCCTCGGCTTTATATACCGATGCAGTAACGGTTTGTGGGAAATGGTCCGGCAATTGGGATATGTCATATTCTTTCACTTCAAAAGAAGGAAATAGCTCTTTTTGGTACAAAAGTTTGGGTTTGTTGTCGATACTTCCATAAAAAGAGACCCATGAAGAACCATCTTTGAAGACGTCGTATTTGACAAAACCCTGATTGGGATATGCAAAAAGGCCATCGTTGCTCAAGGTGGCGTAAGAGCTTTTGGATCCGGAGCCAGCGATGATCTGGTGAATACTGTCGTGCACAATATATTGAAGCGAATGCTCATGGCCGCCGACAAAAACCAACCGCTTCTGATCGTTTGCTAAAACCGAGATCCGTTCCGACATGTTTTGGTAGCGTTCGTTCTGCAGATCTTGAATGGATACCCCACCGGTGGTTCGCAAAAGCGTGGCCAAGGAGCCCAAAATCGGCAAAGGAATAAAATCAGGAGAAGGGTAGAGGTGTCGGTACAAAGTGAACTGTCCGCCATGAACACCGTTGGAATACAACGGGTGGTGCATTAAAAAAATCTTTGTTTTTCCGGGATAGTCCCCGAGTTCGGCTTCGATTTCCAACATCATGGCCTCGCGGGTTTTTATTTCCTCGCAGTTGTCGTTGATCGTGGGGTGGTCGTCCCAATCTTCCAAAAACCATTGAGAATCGACAATGAACAAAACAATGTCTTCGCCGAGTTCACGAATTTCAAGCCCACAACCGGGGGTCGGGGCCCAAACATCTTCTATTTTTAATGAATCCACGCTGGTCGAAAGTTGATTTTTTATGTACTCCGCTTCGCGTTCAACGCCATCGAGGCCTTCGTTGTACCATTCGTGGTTGCCGGGAATGAACAACACATTCCCTTTGAAATTTTCCAAGGCGTCCAGTTGCGCGTCGATCCGATATTCGCTCAAGATGCGTTCCTGACTTTCGTCATCGGGTGGCATCCCATCCGGATAAATGTTATCGCCCAAAAAAACGACCATATCGTTTTCCGTTTTTGCGGAATCCAAATGATGCTTCAAGGCCAACAAGCCAGCAGATGTCCCGCCAGGTTGAGAATAACCGGCGTCGCCGATAAAGTAAAATGTTTTTTTGATTTCTTTTTGTTCGGGATAATTAAAGTTTTCCGTGGGTTCTCCTTTGGCATATTTTGGATTGAAACTGGCACATGCACTGAGCAAAAGCCCCATCAAAATTGTTAGAAGTATGTTATTTCTTTTCATAAAAACAGAATAGTTATCATTTTTTTTCTAAATTGGCAGTTGCACAAAGATTATAAAAGTTATGGCAAATATTGTTGAAGCAGCAGATCAATTTGTTTTGGACTTGTTTAAAGAAAAACTTTCAAACACATTTATATATCACAACTACAACCATACGCAACGTGTGGTTAAAAGTACTAAAGAATTAATTGCTAATTCCGAAATTAATGTTAAAGAGGAAACCATCCTGCTTTTGGCGGCTTGGTTTCACGATGCCGGGTACTGTGTAATATTCAAGGGCCACGAGGAGGAAAGCGTCAAAATTGCCACTGATTTTTTGAAGCAGCACAAAGCTGACAAAGAAACGACCGATGGGGTGAAACGGTGCATTATGGCCACAAAATTCGGTCATGAACCCAAGGGTTTATTGGAAGAAATTATTCATGATGCGGATACTTCACATTTTGCAAAAGATTATTTTGAAGAAACCAGTGAATTTTTGCGGCAGGAACTCAAGTTACAAAACATCCAGAAATACACGGCCGATGAATGGATAAAAGAGAACATTAATGTGTTCACCGAAAAACACAAGTACTATACCTCATACGCGATCAAAAATTGGAAACCCAAGAAGGATGAAAACTTGTTGGAACTTTTGAGGAAAGAAGGGAGTGTGAAAGAAAGATTTCAAAAAGAAAAATCAAAGGCACAACTCAAAGCGAAATACAAAAACCAAAACCCGGACCGCAGCATTCAATCTTTGTACCGTATCACTTTGCGGAACCATATTAAACTGAGCGATATTGCCGATACCAAGGCAAATATTCTATTATCCGTGAACGCGATCATTATTTCGTTGGCCTTGGCCAACATCATTCCAAAATTGGACGCCACTTCCAATCGACATTTGATGATTCCGACATTGATTTTGGTTTGCTTTAGCGTTGCGGCCATAATTTTGGCGATTATGTCCACACGACCAAATGTTACCAGTGGCGAGTTCACCAAGGAACAAGTAAAAAAACGGGAAGTGAACGTATTGTTTTTCGGGAATTTTCACAAAATGCCGTTCGACCAGTTCAAATGGGCAATTGATGAAATTATCTACGATCAAGACTATATTTATGAAGCCTTGTCGCTGGACCTACATTTGTTGGGAATTGTGCTCAACCGAAAATATATGTTGTTGCGATGGACCTACACCGTGTTCATGGTCGGCATCATTGCATCTGTGATCAGTTTTGTGTTTGCCTTTTGGTCAATGTAGTTCTTTTATCAAATCTTCATAGGTCAACACTTCTTCGGGGGGCATATCGTTTTTATGGTAAAGCACCTCCACGCGAAGCGCTTTTAGGCCAATAACGCCCTGGACGTCTTCCAAATCCAATAATTCCACATTTTCGGTGAGGTATTTTTTTGCTTGCAGGTATTTAATGTAGCGCAAATATTCGCGTTCATCACTTTTTTGGGCATAAATAATGGCGATTTTACCCTTTTGTGTCACCCGTTCCTCCGTGTTTTTTATAAAGGCTTTGTCTATTCTTTTCTTGATGATTTCATAGCGCGCATTGTAGGTACCGTCAATATCGAACTTTTTTTCGTCCATTCGGTATCGGATGGAAAGGGTTGTGTTGAAAACCAAAATGAGCGATGCCGCATCCAATTGAAGTTTTGCATTTTCCTGGATTTGGTAAAACTTGTTCTCCATTTCGCACATGGTCTGCAATTGCCACAACCGCAAATTGTACAAATAAACTTTCCCGAAAGTTTTATAGCGGGTCATCGATTTTCCGATGTACATATTGTGGTCCACGCCATCGGTTTTGTAGCGCTCAAAATAATGCGGGTAAATTTTTTGTGCCTCCAGTTGTTTCCGGTCAATGTAGCGTGCCATGGTCCGGTTGATGTTCTGCACCGATTGATCGTAGTTTTTGCGGTGGTTGTACACAACCCCGGTTTCTTTATCAATATTGGCTTGGTGTTCCAAAACTTTTTTCTTCAGTTCGGCCGATTGCTCTTTAATATGTTGCATAATTGGGCCGACTTCTTTTTTTAAAAGGTTCAGCACTTTTTGCTCGCTCGAGGCATTTAGGTTTTCTTTTAAATCTTCAATGAACTCGTTGATCCTGAATTTCACCTGTTCATAAATGGGCAAAGGCTCTTCTTTGTAGGCAATATCGATAATTTCCAAAACCAGGTTCAAATGGTCGGTAAGGTCTTTTTGGATGGCCATGTTCCGTTCGTCCGACGAGCCCACAATATCGATTTGTCCGTACAAGGGGTAAACCTCGTTAAAAGAAATATCGCGGAAAGAAGCCACGCCATCTTCGTCCAAATCTTCGATAAAACGTTTGGCTTCTTCTTCAAAAATCCAAAGAACGCTAGGGTGAATGGATGTGCATTCGTTTTGAATAACGGCTTTGATGCGGTTTTCGAATTCGGACTTGTTCCTTTCCAAGGTGGTCACAATGTAGGGCAAAACATCTTCCAACTTGATCGCATTGATGCTGTTGAGCTCGTTTTTACGCGTGGAAACCAGTTCCAAAACCCCGAGCAATTCATTTTTTTTCGCGACGGGCGCCAAAATGCAACTTTTCACCTTTTTGGCCAACAGGTTTTTGGAAAGCAGGTTGTGATCGGTTCTTTTGGCGTATTCATCTACATTGGCAATGCTGAAATAGGTGTGGTCTTCCACCAATGAACGATAAGCATTTTCGCACAAAACCGACTTGCAGTCCATGCGTTTTTCTTTGTTCAATATAAAGCTTTTCACATCTTTGGGCCCCATTTTCCTAAAACGCACCTTGTTTTGATTGAAAATGGTAAACCCCACCCGCAGATCGGGAATTTTGTATATCGATTGGAATATTTCGGCCAAATTGTTCAAACTGGAATCTTCTTGGGCGTTCCGGTTCAGCAAAGCCGTTTTCAAATCGGAAATTCCATCGTCCATTGTGACATCGGTCAAATTCAAAATGGTGAAGCCGTTGAAAATCCAACTTTTGGGCGGGAATTTTTCTTTCCACAATTCAATATTATCCGGATCTTGGAGCAAGGCGTCCACATCGTCCTGAGTGATTTCAACCGCTTTTTTTGTGGGTTCGATTTCGATAAAATCCGCGTTCATCGCCAATCGATAGTGTTTCAAAATTCCATTTTCGTCGGGAATGTCATAAATCAACGGTCTTGAAAAATCGATTTTATAGCCGTAATAATCGTTCAAAATAAGCACACAGGCATATACGTAGCGCATTTCTTGGTCCAAATTCCGGATCTGCAATTTGAAATCTTTTCCCGCGTTCCGAAGAATGTTCGAAAAACGATCGGTGGTGTTGAAAATAAAATTGTGAAAAGGCACGGAGGCGGCTTTGATCTCGTTTTTTGTCAAAATATCGGGAAAAAGATCGTCCAATAAAATTTTGATGGCGTCTTGATGTTTTTTCAACTCTTCCATCGATTCCATACCGGTTTCCAATTTGGGAAAAGAACGTACATATTTCAGGATGTTTTCCAAATATTCCTTGCCAATGCTACTGGTCTCCACTTTTAATTGTGCTTCGTATGCCTCGATCACTTTTTTGAAACCTATCCTTATGTCGATGGGGAAGTCTGCTATTTGTTTTTTCATGGATCTTTTTAAGGTTAAAAAAACCGTGATTTCAGAATAAATATAAGATTTCTTTTTTGTTAAAGAATTTCGCCCCCTTAAATTAACAATTATTTAGGTTTAAACCGAAAATATGCCGTGAAAGATGTTTATTTTTGCGGGAAACAAATGAGAAGTGATTTAAACCTTTTCGATTGAAGCGAAAAGGTTTAAATCACTTCATAAAAATCAGACCCTATGAATAAATTTATTGGAATTTTGTTGGCCTTGTTCATTGTTTCCTGCCAAGAAAAGCAACCCGAAAACAGCATTACCGGAACGGCCAAAGGCGTGAAGGACGGTGTGAAAATATATGTTTCCACAATAGGTGAGAACAACCGGCCAATTCCGGTCGATACCGCCGTGGTGAAAAAAGAACATTTTACATTCAATTTGAAACCTACCGAAACCCAACGTTTCAACAATTTTAGCATGGAAAACGCGCGTGGGAACAAATTTTTCATTTGGGCCAATGAACCTTTGACGGTCGAATTGTACAAAGACAGTTTGTACGCTTCCTCGGTTTTGGGCGGAAAACACAATGCACTTTTGGCAAAGTATTCCGATCATTTGCAGCAATACGGTAAATCGTTGAACAACTTGCGGAACCAAATGCGGGTGAACATAAACAATCCCCAAAAAATCAAGGAGCTTCGAATGGAGCAGCAAGCTTTACAGGACGAAAACGTGGCGTTCCGAAAAGAAATAGTCGCCAACAACCCCAATTCCTTGATGGCCGTGATGGCATTGTCGGATTTGCTTCGAATGAACGCCTTGCCGGTCGCCGAATCAAAAAAAATGTACAACAGTCTTTCCGAAGAAGTTAAAAACACATTTTTGGCAGAAAAAATAAAAGAACAATTGGACGCAGCACTTGTAACGGCAATTGGTAGCAAAGCCCCAAATTTTTCAGCCCCAACACCCAATGGCGAAACCTTAACTTTGAAAGACGCGATGGGTAAAGTAACCTTGATCGATTTTTGGGCTTCTTGGTGCAAACCTTGCCGGAAGGAAAACCCGAACATTGTGCGCGTTTATGAAAAATACCACGACAAAGGCTTGAACATTATTGGCGTGTCGCTCGACAAAAGCAAAGGTCAGTGGCTCGCTGCAATCAAAGCGGACAATTTGCAGTGGAAGCATGTTTCCAATTTGCAGTTTTGGAACGAGCCCATCGCCAAAAAATACAGTGTGCGTTCCATCCCAAAGGCATTTTTGTTGGATGAAAACGGCGTGATCGTTGCCAAAGATCTTCGCGGTCAAGCATTGGAAGATAAAGTTGCAGA
>DASSWG010000133.1:0-45298 GCA_035705295.1 Flavobacteriaceae bacterium | reverse complement strand
CATCGACTACCCGAAATTTTTCACCCCCAACGGGGACGGGTACAACGACACTTGGAACATCATCGGCATCTCCGATCAGCCCAACGCGCAGATCTATATCTTCGACCGCTACGGCAAATTGTTGAAACAACTGAGCCCCACAGGACCGGGATGGGACGGCACCTACAACGGGCGACCAATGCCCTCGAGCGACTATTGGTTCCGCGTGCAGTACATCGAGCCCATGACAGTACGCCGGCTACCTTCAAGGCCAATTTTACCTTGAAACGCTGATCTTTGAGATAAACCAGCATAAAAAATCGTCCCCAAATTTTTTTTGGGGACGGTTTTTTTTGTTTGGTTGCTTCGTAATTTGGTTGAAGAAATTCTATGAAAATCGATTCTACTCCACCGTCACAGACTTGGCCAAATTGCGTGGTTGGTCCACATTTTTGCCCAACATTACCGCGATGTGGTAGGATAATAGTTGTAACGGAATGGTGGTGAGCAACGGGGTTAAAAATTCTGAAGTGTCGGGAACTTCAATTACATAATCCGCCATTTCACGAACATTTTCGTCGCCTTCGGTGACGATGCCGATAATTTTTCCTTGTCTTGATTTTATTTCTTGGATATTGCTCACCACTTTGTCATAATGGCCTTTTTTGGTGGCAATGACCACGACGGGCATTTGTTCGTCAATCAAGGCAATGGGGCCATGCTTCATTTCAGCGGCCGGATAGCCTTCCGCATGAATATAGGAAATTTCCTTTAGTTTCAAAGCTCCTTCCAAAGCGACTGGAAAATTGAAACCTCTTCCGAGGTACAAAAAATTGGCTGCTTCTTTATATTTTTCGGCAACTTTTTGAATATGCTCGTTGGAATCGAGTGCTTTTTTTACTTTTTCGGGAATAAGCTCAAGTTCTTGGAGGTAGAGATGGAAATCGGCATGAGAGATCATCCCTTTTGCTTTTGCCAACTTTAAGGCGATTAAGGTCAAAACCGTGATTTGAGTGGTAAATGCTTTGGTGGAAGCCACTCCAATTTCGGGCCCCGCATGGGTGTATGCTCCCGCGTGGGTTTCACGAGAAATGGAAGATCCAACCACATTACAAACCCCAAAAACAAAAGCGCCATTTTCTTTTGCGAGTTTAATGGCGGCCATGGTATCTGCTGTTTCGCCACTTTGGGAAATAGCGATCACCACATCGTCGGGACGGATCACCGGATTGCGATATCGGAATTCGGAAGCATATTCCACTTCCACGGGAATACGTGCCAAATCTTCAAAAATATATTCGGCCACTAAACCTGCATGCCAAGAAGTACCGCAAGCGACGACCAAAATTCGACGGGCGTTCAAGAATTTTTCCATGTGGTCGTCCACGCCCGACATTTTAATAATTCCTTTGTCTACGAGCATTCTTCCGCGATAGGTATCGGTAATGGCATCGGGTTGCTCATAGATTTCTTTGAGCATGAAATGTTCGTACCCATCTTTTTCTATTTGCTCCAAGTTCATTTGGAGTTCTTGCACATAGGGATCCACTAACGAATCATCGTGAATTTTTCGGATTTTAACGCCTTTTTTTCTACGTATAATAGCCATTTCGCCATCTTCCAAATAAATGGCATTTTTGGTATATTCAATAAAAGGAGAGGCGTCCGAAGCGATAAAAAATTCATCTTCGCCAACCCCAATTGCCAACGGGCTTCCCAAGCGTGCCACAACGATCTCATCGGGTTTTTGCTTGTCGAAAACGGCAATGGCGTAAGCACCTACGGTTTGGTTCAAGGCGATTTGGACAGCTTTGCCCAACTTTACGTTTTCTTTGGTTTTCACATCTTCGATCAGGTTGACCAAAACTTCGGTATCGGTTTCAGAAGTGAACGTGTAACCCCTTTGTAGAAGTTCTTTCCGCAGGGAATCGTAATTTTCGATAATTCCGTTATGGATAATGACCAAGTTTCCCGAATTGGAATAGTGCGGATGCGAATTGATGTCGTTCGGCACCCCATGCGTGGCCCAACGGGTATGGCCAATTCCAACCGTTCCATCGGTGGAAATTTCGTTTTCCAGTTTTTTTTGCAAATCCAAAACCTTTCCTTTGGTTTTGCACATTTTGAGCCCCGACCCATTGTACAACGCAATTCCGGCACTGTCATAGCCGCGGTACTCCAATCGCTGCAAACCCTTCAAAATAATGGGATAGGCTTGTCGGTGCCCAATATACCCTACGATTCCACACATAATTTTTATTCTGGTTTGGTGTAATAGATGTTCAATTTCAACCTTTTATCATCGATGGGGGAATTGTTGCCGTACAAAACGGTTCCTTCGGGGGTGATGAGCGAGGATTTGGGGATTTTGGTCACAACATTTTCTTCATCGGTATTGAGTTTGGAAATTGTTGTCAAGTTCACATTGGAAGAGACCACCAACCCCAGTTTCACATTTGTGGAATCATTGTTGATAATATTACTGACATGGGCCGTGAGCCTAATCTTATAATAATTATTTCCATCTTTATCCTCGTTCAAAGGTTCCAAATGAATAGTCCTCGAATTTAAAGGCAAACTTTCACTTGCAGTATAATCGATTTGATAATCCAACAAAACAGTATTGTTGTTCAAATCGTAAATAAATACACGCTCAGGTCGTTTTTCGCTGGTTGTGGCCAAGTTTGAATTAACGTAAAAAGTCAAATTGGCTTCATTGATCAACCAATTTTTTTCGCGGAGTTCTTCCAAACGATCCGAAACCCCATCGTCGTCACTGTCAGATCCAGCGAAAAGTTCGACGACCACCATGGAGCCTTGACCGCCTTTAAGATACAAATTTTCTTCTCCATTGACCGTATCTTGCACAGTGAGGTCCACTTGAAATTGATTGTTGTACACATTCACCGTATTGCCAACAAATTTCAAGTCGTACTTAAATGAGGATTCAATTGTATCATCCGGGTCTTCGGTGGACTCATCTTCGGTACTGGAGGTATAGTACAATACAATTTTTGCGTCATCCAAAACCATATTGAGGGCCATCATCGTTCCCTTTCCGTCAATCGCTTCCGCTTTTAAATAGATTCCCCTAAAATAACTTTTGAAATTGGCATTGTTGAACAGTTCAGTGCTTCCTTGTTTATCAAGTATTTTCGTTTGAAAAAAATCAACGTCCAATGGGATGCGCATTCTGGGCGACAATTTCAAGGTGTCAGTTGTCGTTTCACCGTCACTGCCTTCCACCTCATTGTACAAAATCACTTCATCCTTTTTGGGAACGAAATTATCAACTGTTGCCAAAAGGGTCCCTAAATTGTTTTCGAATTCGGGCAATTGATCGGAATAATAGATTTGGGGTTCCTCAAAATTGGTTTCCGGGTCCAAATCCCTTAAAAAATAATTGGATTCGTAGATGGACAACTTGACTGGGGAATCTCCATATACCGAATCCAACCGATAGGTGGTTTCTTCAGCAGTTTTTTCTATTTGGGTACTAAAATAGGGCAACACCAACACCACGCTGTCCAAAACCGGGTTTTGTCCAAAATCGGGGTCTTCGGCCGATAATGTCAACTGCGCAAGAATATTGGCCTCCGAAACCCCGTAGACAGGATCGTAGTAGGCCCCCAACAAATATTGTGGCAAAGCACTTGTTTGAACCGAATTGATTTTTTTGGAATAAGAAACGATTTCAACTTCGTCGTAGGGTTCGGTAATGAAGCCGCTATCCCCGAGAAGATCCGTTCCCACAGGGCTGAAATCATCCTCGCAAGAAGACCAAGAAACCAACACCCCTGCGATAATCGCTATTTTCAATATATTTTTCAACATGTTCTTGTTTTATTTTTCTTCTAGAACGGAATTTTTATAGAAATCTTGGTAGGCTTGCGCAAATTCTTCTTTCGAAATATATTCCAAAACAGGCTTTCCTATGTTTCCCAAATAGGAATCAAGCTCATCCGGGAGATGTTCGCTCGCTTTGATCACCGCATCGGAATTGTCGATGGCAGATTTCATCAAATTCACATAGGTCGGAGTTTTCAAATGTGAAATCGTATCCGTTTCCAATCCATCGAACAGGAGTTTTTCCTGCATTTTTTCATCCAACGTGCTATCAAAATCTTGATCGTAAATAGAAGTCACAATTTTGGATTCATTGAACAACGGCTCATTTCCATAATAATTGCGAAGGTAAAGTGGCAATAACGATGCCAGCCAGCCATGAACATGGATAATATCCGGCGCCCAGTTCAATTTTTTTACGGTTTCGATCACTCCTTTGGCAAAAAAAATGGCCCGTTCGTCATTGTCGGGAAACAAATTTCCTTCTTCATCGGTCAAGGTGGCTTTTCGTTTGAAATAATCTTCATTGTCAATAAAATAGACCTGCATCCTTTCCTTGGGAATCGAAGCGACTTTGATGATCAAAGGCATGTCCAAATCATTGATCACCAAATTCATTCCCGAAAGGCGGATCACTTCATGCAGTTGATGCCTTCGTTCATTGATGTTTCCATAACGCGGCATAAAAATACGTATTTGGCCTCCTGAGCTATTGACCATCCGTGGGGCATCGAACGACATAGATGATATTTCCGTTTCCGGCAGGTATGGGATTACTTCTGAAGATACATATAATATGCGCTTGTCTTTCATAAAAGATAGGGTGTTTTTTTGTTCTCCGGATTAGTGATTAACGCCAAAAAACAGGCAAAATTACAAAATTTTATGCAGATTGACAGGATTATATTAGTTTTGCACCTCCTAAATTTTTGATAAAATGCAGGTCATCAGCCAAAATGGCGAATTAGCAAAAACTATTTCCACTTATAAAAAACACGGAAAAACCATTGGTTTTGTGCCAACGATGGGTGCTTTGCACGAAGGGCATCTTTCTTTGGTGGAAATGGCAAATTCGCTATGCGATGTAGTGGTGATCAGTATTTTTGTGAACCCGGCTCAATTTGACCGACCGGAAGATTTAAAAAAATACCCGCGCTCGTTGGAAAAAGATCTTGCTTTGCTGGAAGAACATTTTCCAAAAACCCTTGTTTTCACTCCATCTATTGAAGAAATTTATGGAAAAAGCCCCATTGTCAAGCATTTTGAATTTGGTTCGTTGGAAACGGAAATGGAAGGAAAATACCGAACCGGACATTTTGACGGGGTCGGCACCGTGCTTCAATTGCTTTTTGACATTGTAAAACCCGATAAAGCTTTCTTCGGAGAAAAAGATTTTCAACAAATGCAAATTGTTCGAAAATTGGTGAAAATCACCGCGCAACCCGTACAAATTATAGGCTGCCCCATTTCACGGGAAACCAACGGACTTGCCCGAAGTTCGCGCAATGAACGATTGACGCCCGCACAACGAAAAGAAGCAGCGTTCATCTACGAAACCTTGCAAAAGGTAAAAAGCTTTTTTGGCACAAAAAGTGTTAGTTTTATTGACAAATGGGTTTGGGGTCAATTCAATGAAAATCAAGAATTAAAGTTGGAATATTTTCAAATTGCCGATGTGGAAACTTTGAAACGCGCCGACCAAAAAGAAGAAGGTCGAATTTATCGCGCATTCATTGCCGTATATGCCGGCGAAGTTCGATTGATAGACAATATTGCCCTGAATTAAAATATCCTTAAATTATGCAAATCCACGTTGTAAAATCAAAAATACACCGCGTAAAAGTAACGGGGGCCGACCTTAATTACATTGGCAGCATCACCATTGACGAAGATTTAATGGATGCCGCCAATATTATTGAGGGGGAAAAAATACAAGTGGTGAACAACAACAACGGCGAACGCTTGGAAACCTACGTTATTCCTGGGCGACGCAACAGTGGCGAAATCACCTTGAACGGTGCCGCCGCACGAAAAGTGGCCAAAGGCGATGTATTGATTTTGATCGCTTATGCCATTATGCCCTTGGAAGAAGCCAAAAATTTCAAACCCGCACTCGTTTTTCCCGATGAAGCCACCAATTTGTTGAAATAAACCCAGCATTGGCTTTGGTTTATCTTAAACATACCCGTTGGATTTTTACATAAAACAATTCTAAATAAGCCCAAAAAAACCCCAAAGTTTGCCTTTCAATGTTTTGGAGTGTACTTTTGTTCCCCATAAAACATAAACCAACTGCAACATGGGCGGAATACGTTCTTCGCTGGCGCGAAAATATGTGATGGCTTTCTCTGGACTTTTCTTGGTCATCTTTCTTTTACAACATTTTTCCATTAATATTCTATCGGTCATCAGCCCGGATACGTTCAATGAAGTTTCCCATTTTATGGGGCACAACTTTTTTGTGCAGGCCTTGTTGCAACCCGTGTTGATTTTTGGGGTGATCCTCCATTTTGTGATGGGTTTCATTTTGGAAATACGGAACAACCGCGCGCGGCAAATCAGTTATGTGAAATACAGCGGGGGGAGCAATTCCTCTTGGATGTCGCGGAACATGTTCTGGAGCGGATTGGTGGTTTTGGCCTTTTTGGGACTGCACTTTTACGATTTTTGGATCCCGGAAATCGTACACAAATATGTCGAAAACCACCCGATGGACCCAACTCGGTATTATCCCGAAACCGTGGCAAAATTTGCCAATGATCCAATACGAACCGGTTTGTACGTACTGTCGTTTTTCTTTTTGGCAATGCACCTGTGGCACGGCTTTGCCTCGTCCATTCAAACGGCGGGTTTTAAAAACAAGTACATGCGGAAATTGAAACATTTCACTTGGGAAAAAGCATTTGCCATTGTGATCCCCGCGGGATTTGTGTTTATTGCGTTGTTTCATTATTTCAGTAATTGAAAATGTTTATCGCCAAGGCGCAAAGCCGCTAAGAAATTTGAGTCAACTTTGCGCCTCGGCGACTTTGCGAGAGAAAATTAAAGCATAAAATTATGTCAATCTTAGATTCAAAAATACCCGAAGGCCCCATCACCGAAAAGTGGACCAATCATAAAAACCACATCAACCTGGTGAACCCGGCCAACAAGCGGAAAATCGATATCATCGTGATCGGCACCGGATTGGCAGGAGGAAGCGCCGCCGCGACTTTGGCCGAACTCGGCTATAACGTAAAAACCTTTTGCTACCAAGATTCGCCCCGGCGCGCTCATTCCATTGCAGCGCAGGGAGGAATCAACGCTTCCAAAAACTACCAAGGCGACGGCGATTCAGACTACCGATTGTTCTACGACACCGTAAAAGGAGGCGATTACCGTTCGCGCGAAGCGAACACCTACCGCTTGGCGGAAGTTTCCGGGAACATCATCGACCAATGCGTGATGCAGGGCGTTCCTTTTGCCCGCGAATATGGCGGTTTGTTGGACAACAGATCTTTCGGTGGGGTTTTGGTTTCCAGAACATTTTATGCAAAAGGACAAACCGGGCAACAATTGTTGTTAGGCGCCTATTCCGCGATGAACCGACAAATCAACCGGGGGAAAATCACGCCCTACAACCGCCACGAAATGTTGGATTTGGTAATCGTTGACGGAAAAGCACGTGGCATTATCGCACGTGATTTGGTTTCCGGTGAGATCGAACGCCATTCGGCACATGCCGTGGTGTTGGCTTCGGGGGGTTACGGAAACGTATTTTTCTTGTCCACCAATGCCATGGGCAGCAACGTCACCGCTGGTTGGAAAGCACACAAAAAAGGTGCGTTTTTCGCAAATCCGTGCTATACGCAAATCCACCCGACTTGTATTCCCGTTTCGGGCGACCACCAATCCAAACTGACTTTAATGTCCGAATCCCTTCGAAACGACGGCCGAATTTGGGTGCCAAAGAAAAAAGAAGACGTGGAAGCCATCCGCAGCGGAAAATTGAAAGCCAACGATATTAAAGAAGAAAATCGGGATTATTATTTGGAACGCCGCTATCCCGCTTACGGAAACCTTGTTCCGCGCGATGTCGCTTCCCGTGCCGCAAAAGAACGTTGCGACGCCGGATTTGGCGTGAACAAAACCGGGGAAGCCGTGTTTTTGGATTTTGCGAGTTCGTTTGTGCGTTACGGAAAGGAAAAAGCACACGTTTCGGGTATTCACAATCCTTCCGAAGAAAAAATCATCGAATTGGGCAAAGAAGCCGTAAAAGCAAAATATGGCAATCTATTCGATATGTACCAACAAATCACCGCGCAAAACCCCTACGAAACCCCGATGATGATTTATCCGGCGGTGCATTACACCATGGGCGGATTGTGGGTGGACTACAATTTGCAAACCACTATTCCGGGTTGCTACGCCGCGGGGGAAGTGAATTTTTCAGACCACGGCGCCAACCGATTGGGGGCTTCCGCATTGATGCAAGGTTTGGCGGACGGTTATTTTGTGCTGCCTTATACGATGGGCGATTATTTGGCCGATGATATCCGAACCGGAAAAATTCCAACGGACTCTCCTGAATTTGACGAAGCCGAAAAACATGTGAAAGACCGCATCCATAAATTGATGAACGCCGGCGGAAAACATTCCGTGGACCATTATCACAAAAAACTCGGCAAAATTATGTGGGAAAAATGCGGAATGGCCCGAAATGCAAAAGGTTTATCGGAAGCCATCGAAGAAATTTCGGCTTTGCGAAAGGATTTCTGGGAAAACGTAAAAGTGACCGGCACCGAAACCAGTAAAAATGCCGAACTCGAAAAAGCAGGCCGCGTGGCCGATTTCTTGGAATTGGGCGAACTTTTGGCGAAGGATGCTTTGAACCGAAACGAATCTTGCGGCGGGCATTTCCGCGAGGAATACCAAACCGAGGAAGGCGAGGCTTTGCGTAACGATGAAGAATACAAATACGTCGCCGCCTGGGAATATACCGGCGAACCAAAAGACGCGGTCTTGCACAAAGAAGATTTGGAATTTGAGGCGATTGAGTTGAAGCAGCGGAGCTATAAATAGATGTGAGATTTTAGTAGTGAGTATTGAGATTTCACTACTTACCAGAAATTGAAATAAATAAAAATGTGTGTTGAAAAAGAGAAAACGAATTATTAAAAATACATTTTTCTCAATACTCAATACTCACTTCTCAATACTAATAAAATGAAACTAAAATTAAAAATCTGGCGCCAAGAAAAAGCCGAAACCAAAGGAAAAATAGTCAACTACGACCTTGACGGCGTGGAAGAGGATATGTCGTTTTTGGAAATGCTGGACGTGCTGAACGAAAGTTTGGTGGCAAAAGGCGAGGTTCCCGTGGAATTCGATCACGACTGCCGCGAAGGAATTTGTGGATCGTGTTCGTTGCAAATCAACGGCCAACCCCACGGACCGCAACAAGGCGTGGCCACTTGCCAATTGCACATGCGTTCGTTCAAGGACGGCGATACCATTTACATCGAACCTTTCCGGGCAAAAGCCTTTCCGGTCATCAAAGATTTGGTGGTGGACCGCAGTGCGTTCGACCGTATCCAACAAGCGGGCGGATTTGTTTCGGTAAACACTTCCGGCAACACCATTGATGCGAACACCATTCCCGTGAACAAACACAAAGCCGACGAGGCCTTCAATTCGGCAACCTGCATCGGCTGCGGCGCTTGCGTGGCGGCTTGCGTGAACGCCAGCGCGATGTTGTTCACCTCGGCAAAGGTTTCACAATATACCTTGTTGCCGCAAGGCCGCGTGGAAGCCACCGAGCGGGTGTTGAACATGGTGCGCCAAATGGACGAAGAAGGGTTTGGGAACTGCAGCAACACCGGTGCCTGCGAACTGGAATGCCCCAAAGGAATTTCTTTGGAAAACATCGCCCGAATGAACCGCGAATATTTGGGGGCGAGTGTGAAGCGGTAACTTCTTTTTTAAACCTTCAAGGTTTTGAAAACCTTGCAGGTTTTTTTCTTACAACTCCCAAATTCTTTTTTGAGTTTGGGGGTTTTTATTTAAAAATTATTTCTAAATTTGTAACCATAAGTAAGGTTGTGCAATATGGTTACAAAAAATGTTTATTCGCTTTCCGAAGCTGCTGAGGCTTTGGGGAAAAGTACGGAAACCCTCAGAAGATGGGATAACACCGGTAAATTGAAGGCATTCCGTGAGCCAATGAGCAATTATCGGATATACAAAAAAGAGCAGCTTGAAATTTTTCCTGAATTCAATTCCTCGAAAAATGGTTTTGACGGAAATTTTGTAAAACCCAATGGAGAATATTCCGTATTAGAACTTTTTGCGGGTGCCGGAGGTTTGGCTATTGGGTTGGAAAAAGCAGGGGTAAAATGTGCCGCATTGAACGAAATAGATAAATGGGCTTGTCAAACTTTGCGCACAAACCGCCCAAAATGGAACGTATTGGAAGGTGATGTAAAAGAATTTGATTTTTCCGAATACAAAAATAAAGTAGATATTGTAACCGGTGGGTTTCCATGCCAAGCTTTTAGCTACGCAGGTAAAAAGTTAGGATTGAAAGATGCTCGAGGCACATTATTTTATGAATTTGCCCGAGCGGTAAAAGAAGTTCAGCCGAAAATTTGTATTGGGGAAAATGTTAGAGGGCTTTTAAGCCACGAAAACGGCAAAACTTTGGAAGGGATGATATCCATTTTGGACGAAATTGGCTATAAGGTGGTAGCGCCCGTTTCGGTTTTAAAAGCGATTTATTATAATGTCCCTCAAAAAAGGGAGCGTTTGATTTTGGTGGGAATAAGAAAAGATATTGATGTGGAATATGAGTATCCAAAACCAAACAATAAAATATACAATTTGAAAGATGCCCTGAAAAAGGGTGAACTTTTCCCAAAAAATGTTCCCATTTCAAATGGGGCAAAATATCCCGAACACAAAAAAAAAGTGTTGGATATGGTGCCTCCAAAAGGTTATTGGCGCAATTTACCTGTGGATATTCAAAAAGAATTTATGGGCGGGAGTTTTTATTTGGGCGGCGGAAAAACCGGAATGGCCCGGCGAATTGGTTGGGACGAACCCTGTTTGACTTTGACTTGCAGTCCGGCACAAAAACAAACGGAGCGTTGCCACCCAGACGAAACGCGGCCTTTTACAGTCCGGGAATATGCGCGGATACAAACTTTTCCTGACGATTGGAAATTTGAAGGATCGACCTCGCAACAATACAAACAAATCGGGAACGCAGTGCCGGTCAATTTGGCAAAGGAAATCGGGTATTCGGTGATTGATTTTTTAAACCGGTGCTATAAACCATCAGGAAATTCCTTGTCAATTTCTTCTGCTAATAATGAAATTGCATCTTGAAGAATTTCTGTCCCATCAACTTCAAGTGCAACTTCCCCTATTGCAGCTGATAAATCAAAATAAAAATCTTTTTTCCCGGTTAGACGATGCCAAAATTCTTGGCCTACAATTACCGGAAATTCTTCATTTATTTTTTTATAATGGTGGCTTAATTCTGTTTTTTCACCATATAAAACCCCTACAACCATATCATCTAATCTTATATCCAAATGATTGGTTCTGGCAAGATTTCTTACTCCTATAAAATGATTGACTATAGTCACAACATCATCTTTATTTATCGTGCTTGGACCAGATTTTAATTGACAATACTTTTTTCTTCCATCAATAGCATCGGTAAATTCTATGTCAATACCATTTACCACCGAACCCATCATATCATCAAAAATTTCAGGTATCATCTTTTGAACCTTATTCCCAAATATTGTTGTAATAGAAGTACTCAACAATCTTGGATAAATTAAAGCTTTTGCTATACTCTTGGAATCAGAATTACCTTCAAGAAAATTTGCCAAGTAACTTAATAAAAATGGGTTGATTTTATAAGATTTTAATTTTGTGGCTTTTTTGCACGCTCCTTGAAGATGTGACTCAACAATCTCATTCTTAAAAAATTCTTTAGCATTTTGTAATATGTGAATTCTTTGGGATTCTTTCATTTTTTATTATATTGAAAATATTATGCGCTACGAAGATAAGAAGAAAATAAAAGTCCCCCGCTTCAACGAGGAATCCGGCTTCTACACCACGAAAGCCCGTTCCAAGCACATGTCAAAAATCTGCGGCACGGGGAACAAACTGGAAATTCGTTTCCGAAAGGAATTTTGGAAACGTGGGTTTCGCTATCGGGCGAACGTCAAAAATATGATTGGAAAACCGGACATCGTTTTCAACAAATACAAAACCGTCGTTTTTATCGACGGTGAATTTTGGCACGGGCACAACTGGTCTGAAAAACGCGAAAAAATAAAAAGCAACCGCGGGTTTTGGATCCCGAAAATAGAGCGTAACATGCAGCGCGATCGAGAAGTGAACCAAGCTTTGAACGAGCAAGGGTTTACCATTTTCCGTTTTTGGGAACGGGAAGTCAAGAAAAATTTTGAAACTTGCGTTGAAAAAGTAACCGAGCATTTGAATTCTTTAACCGTAAAGAACGCAGAGAAAAAACGCAAACCTGCCTGCCGGTAGGCGGACTTTGCGGTTTAAAAAATCACCCTATTTCTAATTTCCAATTATGAAAATTTCCCACAACTCCAAACTCCCCCACCTAAAACCCACCATTTTCAAAACCATCGGTGAGATGGCGGTAAAACACGATGCCATCAACCTTTCGCAAGGATTTCCTAATTTTCCCACCGACCCGGAGTTGATCCAATTGGCGAACCAAGCGATGAAAGTCGGAAAAAACCAATACGCGCCGATGGCCGGGGTTTTTGAGTTGCGGAAAACTTTGTGCGAAAAACTGAACCGCCTCTACAACAGCGATTACCATCCCGAAACCGACATCACGCTCACCGCCGGCGCGACCCAAGCTATTTTTACCGCCATTTCCGCGTTTATCAAAAAAGACGATGAAGTCATCGTTTTCAAACCCGCTTACGATTGCTACGAACCCGCCATCGAATTGAACGGAGGGAAACCGATTTTGATTCAAATGCAAGCCCCTGATTATCAAATCGATTGGGAGGAAGTGCAACAAAAAATCACCCCAAAAACCAAGATGGTTTTGATCAACACGCCGCACAACCCAAGCGGGAAAATGCTTTCGGAAAGCGATATGAAAACCTTGGAAAAACTTTTGGATGGCACCGATATTTTGCTGCTGAGCGACGAGGTTTACGAGCACATCACGTTCGACGGAAAATCGCATCAAAGCGTGGCAAAATTCCCAAAATTGGCAGAACGCGCATTGATCACGTATTCTTTCGGGAAAACTTTTCACGTCACCGGTTGGAAAATGGGCTATTGCGTCGCGCCGAAACTATTGATGCAGGAATTCCAAAAAGTGCACCAATACAATGTGTTTTGTGTGAACCATCCCGTTCAAGTCGCCTTGAACGAATATTTGCAAACACCCGAACATTATTTACAACTTTCCGAATTCTACCAAGAGAAACGTGATTTGTTTTTGGAACTGATAAAAGGTTCGCGTTTCGAGTTTATTCCTTCCGAAGGCACCTATTTTCAATTGTTGGATTTCTCAAAAATCACCCAAGAAAGCGATATGGATTTTACCGAGCACTTGATCAAGGAACACAAATTGGCGGCGATTCCCGTTTCGGGGTTCAACAAAAATCAGCAGGACGATAAAATGCTGCGGTTTTGTTTTGCCAAAACGGACGAGACCTTGAAAAAAGCGGCGGACGTCATTCAATCAATCTGAAAACCAACTATCTTGAAGGGTTTTTAAATTTACGGAATGGGTTTCTCACTGAGGTTCAAGAATTAAACCAAATCACCACAGCGGTCAATGCCAAAAGTAAAAGAGCATACACATAGAGTGTTCTCAAATTAAATTTTGTTTTGAAAAGGAAAATCAATACCACGAAAGGCAAGGTGTAAATCAAAACCAACATCGGAAGCCATAAAATTTCATAGATTGCACCTGTAATTTCAAAACGATAAACATCCAAAAGCACTACCGAACTCCAAAACAAAGCCACGGATAGGCAAAGAAAAAAAACAACTTTTTCTGTTTGGGTATTTCTAAAAAAAGTCGTTTTGCCCATGATCAATTTTCTTAATCTGAAAAGATACGGATTATTTCTAATTCTTCGCCGGATGGTGAAAAAGAATCCATCCAAAAATCAACGCAAAAAACAAATAAACCAAAGTGGTGCCCCAAAATATCCAAGACAAACCGGGATTTGAAAAAACGGTTTTCAACAAGGCGAGCCCGCCGATGGTAAAATGAGCAAAATTTGCAATGGCGATGGGCCGGTTGTAAATTCCACCGATCAAGCTCGATTTTGCCATCCAGTTCAACATTCCAAAACCAAAATACAACGCCCCCAAAATTTGGAACAACAAAGAGATGGATTTGGTGTTTTCAAACCCCAATAAAGCTGAAATTTCAGCCGGAAGAAAAGTCAAAATTATTCCTGCAATCCCCAATATCAAAGCGCTTAACATCATCACAATTTTTGTGTTCATGGTTTTTGGTTGGTTTTAAATTGTTCTTCGATTTTTTTAAATTTCTCTATCAAATTGTTGAGGTGTATGTTTTGTTTTTTGTTGATTTTCGGTTTTAAATAAAACCAGTTGAAACCAATCCATAAAAGTACCACCGAGTAAACGACCACGGCCCAAAGAAGTTCCATTCTCGAGGTATATTCGACCAAATACAAACAAATTCCGAGCAGCAGCAAAGCGAAATACAACTTCAGCATGGTTTTTTGAAGGTACAATTCTTTGGCTTTGATGTGCAACAATTGCTGTAAATAGTGTTTGGAATTCAACTCAAATCCAGGTTTTGCGAACAAAGGATAAAGTTTGTTGTAGGCAACGAGAAAAATCAGAATTGCCAAAAAAACCAAACAGATTCCAATTTTTGTGGTGATCATTTCGGGTTGGTACCAATACCATACAAACCCGATAAAAAGGGCGGTCGCCAACAAGCAAATGTTGAGTTTTATCAAGGTTCTTAAGCGTTTTTTCTTGAACTTATCAACGCGTTGGAACAATTCCGCCAAGTCTGGGGCATTCGTTTTTTGATTGCCCCACAGCTTTTTCAAATCGATTTCATTGATCATAATTTGCAAAATTTTGAGTCAATTTTTTTTTGATACGGTGAATTTTCACGCGCGTGTTCGCTTCCGACAAGCCGGTGATTTTTGCAATTTCCGCCTGAGGAAGTTCCTCAAGCTCAAGGGAAATAATGATACGTTGCATTTCGGGAAGTTCGGAGATAAACCGGTACAACAAAACGGTGTTTTCTTCTTTTTCTTCGGAATGTTGTCCGGTAAGTTCCAAATCGGTGGGCAATTCAGATTTCGGCATCCGGTTTTGCCGTTCGATTTGGCGCAAACAATGATTGGATGCAATTCTAAAAATCCAAGTTCCTATTGATGACTCGCCCCTGAATTTCGACAGGTTTTCCCAAACCGAAACAAAGGTTTCCTGGGCAATGTCCTTCGCCCAATCCGCATCGTTGACATATCCCATGCACAAGCGGAATATTTTTTGCCAATAAGTAGTGTATAGTTCCTCGAAATCCAATTTATTCTCCTTGGATAAATTCATGAAGTTGCTGCAAATACCAATCTTTGGCGCCGTACATCAAAAAATGCCTGCCTTGTGGCGCATATTTTATTTTCGCGGTTTCCAGGTTTTTGAACTGCGCCTCGATTTCCGAAGCCGACCGCTGAAAATAGGGTTCCAATAAAATCAGAGCGGGAACGCTAATTTTCCCGATTTTTTGGCGAAGGTCCATTTTTAGGTAATTGCAATAAATCGTCGCGACGGTTTTGCGGTCGGAATCCAAGGTCCATCTCAGCACACGTTCTTGTTTTGTAGAATCTGAAACCATAAATTGGATGGTTTGTCGTTGCGTTTCGGCAAATTGTTCCTCTGGCATCGCGAGCATTTCCGCTATTGTTTCCGCACAATCCGTTTCCCCCGAAGTGGGATTTGGCATTAAGGCGGCAAGATGCGGAAGCGCATCTACCACCACGATTTTTTTCGGAAGCTCGGGATAATCGGCGGCAATGGCCATCGAAAGCGCGCCTCCCAAACTGTGGCCGATGATGACCGGGTTTTCAATTCCGTTTTTTATCAGATAATCCGCAATGGCATTTTTATATTTTTCAAAGCTCGGGTTTTCCATCGGCGTGACGCCGGCAAAACCTGCCAAGGTAAACGTGTAACAGGTGAAATCGTCCTCAAATTCCGCCCGTGTTTCGTCAAAGACTTTTCCCGAAGAAGCCAATCCCGGGATAAAAACCAAGGCTTGCTCCCCGTTACCGGTGATTTTCACATCGAAGGCCTCGGTTGTTGTTTGGGCAAACGCGTTCAAGCATACAAACACAATGAGAAGGTTGCAGATTTTTTGGATAATGGCGATCATGGTTTTTGGGTTTTCTTTTTGGATACGGAAAGTTTGAAAATGTTACAAATTGTTTTTCGAAAGCTATATTTTCACTGATTGAGTCGGGTCTTTGCGCCTTCGCGCCCCTGCCTGCCGGCAGGCAGGTTTGCGAGCAATTTTTATACCCGCCAAACCACCCCCGAACTGTGATCGTTTTTCGCGCCCGTTACGCTTTGTAAAACATTGATTTCATTTCGTAATTTTAAAATTCCGAGCAAGCCAAAAATCAAGGCTTCCTTGAATTCGACCAGATCTTTATCGGGAATCACCAACCGGGTTTCCGTATATTTTTGAACGCTTTCCATCAGAAACTTATTATAAATCCCGCCGCCGGTGCACAAACATTTTTTGTTCGGGGCGTTTCCGATGGATTGGGCGATTTGCTGCGCAACGTGTTCCGTGAACGTGGCCAAAATTGTGGTTTCGGAAAGGTTCGATTTTTCAAATAAAGGAAAAATTTCGGCCTTCACCCATTCGATTCCCAGGGATTTTGGAGCTTTTTTTTTATAAAATGACAAATCGTTCAAATGTTTCAAAAGTTGGTGGTCAATTTTTCCTGAAGCGGCCAATTCGCCATTCTCGTCATACTCGAAACCGAGTTTTTTCGCATAAAAGTTCAGCACGGTGTTCACGGCGCAAATATCATACGCAATTCGTTTTCCGTTTTTTTCGGTGGAAAGATTTGCGAATCCACCCAAATTCAAGCAAAAATCATATTTCGGGAACAACAATTTGTCACCGATCGGTACCAAAGGCGCGCCTTGTCCGCCCATTTCCACATCTTGTTTTCGGAAATCGCAGATCACGGTTTGCTGTAAATTTTCGGTCAGTGATGGCAAATTCCCAATTTGCAGTGTAACTCCTTTTTCGGGCTGGTGAAAAACCGTGTGGCCGTGCGAGCAAACCGCGTCAAGTGTTTCAATATCATTTTTTTCGATAAAATCCGAAATCATTTCGGCCAACAATCCGGTATATTCCGTGTTCAATTCCATTAATTTTTCCGAAGAAAACAAAGGAGCTTCGCGCAATTTTTCTTTCCAAGTTTCCGAATACGGCAACGTTTGGGTTTTCAAAAAACGATAGTCCCAATTTTCTGATTTTATCAATTGCACGTACGCCAAATCAATCCCGTCGAGCGAAGTGCCGGACATCACCCCAATCACATAATAAACTTTTGTTTCCATTTGGGTAAAAATACAGAAGCTTTCTTGAAAAATTGGCGTTATTCCGTATATTTGCCAACCTTCAAATCCAAACATACAAAATTTTCATCCTTATGGATTTCAAACTAACCGAAGAACAGTTGATGATACGCGATGCGGCACGCGATTTTGCAAGAACCGAATTGCTTCCGGGCGTGATCGAACGCGACGATCAGCAAAAATTCCCTACCGAACAAGTAAAAAAAATGGGAGAACTCGGGTTTTTGGGAATGATGGTTTCGCCGGAATATGGCGGCGGCGGAATGGACACGGTTTCGTACGTGTTGGTAATGGAAGAACTTTCCAAAATCGATGCTTCCTGTTCGGTGATCGTTTCGGTGAACAATTCATTGGTTTGTTGGGGATTGGAAACCTACGGGAATGACGCCCAAAAAGAAAAATATTTGACCAAATTGGCAACAGGCGAATCCATTGGCGCATTTTGCTTGAGCGAGCCCGAAGCCGGAAGTGACGCGACTTCGCAAAAAACCACCGCCATTGACAAAGGCGACCATTATATTTTGAACGGCACCAAAAACTGGATCACCAACGGAAATTCCGCCGATTATTATTTGGTGATCGCACAAACCGATAAAGAAAAAAAACACCGCGGAATCAATGCGTTCATCGTGGAAAAAGGTTGGGAAGGTTTCGAAATCGGCCCGAAGGAAAACAAATTGGGAATCCGCGGAAGCGACACGCATTCGCTGAATTTCAACGATGTGAAAGTTCCGAAAGAAAACCGCATTGGCGAAGACGGATTTGGTTTTAAATTCGCCATGAAAACCCTTTCCGGCGGTCGTATCGGAATTGCCGCACAAGCTTTGGGAATTGCTTCTGGGGCGTATGAGCTTTCCAAAGAATACAGCAAGGTGCGAAAATCTTTTGGCACGGAAATTATGAACCACCAAGCCATTGCTTTTAAACTGGCCGATATGCACACCGAAATAGAAGCCGCCAGAATGTTGGTAATGAAAGCCGCCAAAGACAAAGACAACAAGGAAAATTACGACCTTTCCGGCGCAATGGCAAAATTAAAAGCTTCACAAGTGGCGATGGACACCGCGATCGAGGCCGTGCAAATTCACGGCGGGAACGGTTATGTGAAAGATTACCACGTGGAACGTATGATGCGCGATGCAAAAATCACCCAAATTTACGAAGGCACTTCCGAAATTCAGAAAATCGTGATTTCAAGGAGTATTTTGAAAGATTGATTTAATTGGTGATCGGTTAATCAGAGAAGGGGATTGGTTGATCGGAAATCGGTTGATTGGTGATCGGGGATCGGTTAAATGGGGATCGGAAAACGGTTTGTCGAAAGTCACCTTTTCGCAAAGTCACCCTTTCACCCACTCGCCTTTTTTCGCCCACTCTCCCGGTCGCCAAGTCGAGAACTCAAATGCCCTTCAATTGCGCTTCCCTGACTTTTTTGAACAAGTTTGAAGAGTAAACAAAATCGGTCACGGTTTCATTATCGGTTTTGAAAATCTCTTCTTTGTCTCCTTTCCAGGCCAAGTTTCCTTCTTTTAAAAAAACGATGTTTTCTCCGATTTCCAGCACCGAATTCATATCGTGCGTGTTGATGACCGTGGTGATGTCGTATTCGCGGGTGATTTCTTGAATGAGGTTGTCGATCACCGTGGCGGTTTTCGGGTCGAGCCCAGAGTTGGGTTCGTCACAAAACAAATATTTCGGATCGTTCACGATCGCCCGGGCTATGGACACCCTTTTTTGCATTCCTCCGCTGATTTCGGACGGAAATTTATTTTCTGCATTTTCCAAATTCACCCGTTTCAAAACCCTGGAAACACGTTCTTGACGTTCGTTTTTTCGTTGGCGGGTGAACATTTTCAACGGAAAATCCACATTTTCGGCAACGGTCATCGAGTCGAACAAAGCTCCACCCTGAAAAACCATGCCCATTTTTTGGCGCAATTCGCGTTGTTCTTCTTCCGAAAACGAGGAATATTCTTCGCCGTTGTACAATATTTGCCCTTCATCTGGTTTGAAAAGCCCTAGCAAACATTTTAAAAAAACCGTTTTTCCCGAACCCGATTGCCCGATGATGAGGTTGGTTTTCCCTTTTTCGAATTTGGCATCGATCCCCTTCAGGATTTCTTCCTCTCCAAACGATTTGTGTATGTTTTTGACTTCTATCATTTATGCGAGCAATAATTGGGTGGTCATATAATTCGCGATGATGATCACCACGCTGGTCCATACAAACGAAGTGGTACTTGCTTGGCCAACTTCCAGAGCGCCGCCTTTCATATAATATCCGTAAAAAGAAGGGATTGTGGCCAATAAAAAGGCGAAAATAAAGGTTTTTATGAACGCGTACAGCAATTGAAAGGGGATAAAATCGGCCTGCAGCCCGGTCATGAACGCATCGGAAGAAACAAAACCACCGGCAACGCCACCAACATAAGCGCCCATAATTCCGATGAACATAGAAATGGCGATCACAAATGGGAAAAACAGCATCGCAATGATTTTTGGGAACACCAAATAGTTCAACGAATTGATGCCCATCACTTCCAGAGCGTCGATTTGTTCGGTAACGCGCATGGTACCGATACTGGAAGTAATGTACGACCCCACTTTTCCGGCCATAATAATCGAAATGAAAGTCGGTGCAAACTCCAAAATAATCGATTGCCGCGCCGCATATCCGATCAGTGATTTTGGGATCAACGGGTTGGTCAAATTCAAAGCGGTTTGAATAGCAACAACTGCTCCGATGAAAAAAGAAATGAAAACAACAATTCCCAATGAACTGATAATCAAATCGTCAATTTCTTTAAAAACCAAATCGCGCAACACGGATGTTTTGGTCATTCTTCCGAAAACCTCTTTCAACATTAAAAAATAGCGGCCAATATTGCGCAGGTACTTCATTCCACTTTTTTTAAATTCCCCGATGGCCCTGCCTCGGGTTAACTTTTTCACCTCTCCTTTGGAGAGGTCGGAAATGCCTTTTTTGGCGTTTCCGGGTGAGGTAAAGTAAAAAATTAGCTTGGACTAAAATCGGTGAAATATCCTTAGGATTTAGCATTCAAGATAACCGTTTCCAAGAAATTTTTTATTTGGCTAAAATAGGAAAAATTAGCTGGAAACTATTTAACTTGCAAGTAATCTTTAAACCCGGGAACATGCTTATTTTTGTGATTTCATCGCTATGAAAATTGAGAAAACCATGAAATTCATCCCCTTTCCGGAATTGACCACCGCCCGATTGCTTTTAAGACAAACGGTCAAAACCGACGCAAAAGAGGTTTTCTTCTCCAGGTCCGATAAGGAAATGAACAAATATATTCGAAGGGACCCGCCCGCCAATATCAAAGAAGCCGAAGATTTTGTGGAAAAAATCACCCGCGGACTGGAAAACGGGGAGAATATAAACTGGAGCATCAGCTTGAAAGGGAACCCGAAAATGATCGGTTCCATTTGTTTGTGGAATTTTTCGCTCCACAAAAAAATTGCCGAAGTCGGATATGATTTGCACACCTATTTTCAAGGACAAGGAATAATGAATGAAGCATTAAAACGGATTTTGGATTTCGGTTTCAAAACCTTGGAGCTGGACCATATTGAAGCATTCACGCACTATCGGAACGAACCTTCAAAAAGATTGTTGGTGAAAAACAATTTTTTGCACATCGAAGACAGAAAAGACAAAGATGATCCGAACAATATTATTTTTGAAGTAAAGAATTCTCGGGGGAAGCCCACGAGCCATTAAAATTCCAAATTCCAAAAAAAATAAAAAAAGAGGGAAGCTTTGGATAATTGAACCCCAAGAGATTAAAAAACTAGTATCGATCAACGAATTAAAAATCTGATGGATCGGCAACAGTCGATTCGGAAAAAACGTAAAAAAGCATCATAAAATGAAACGAACCTTTTTATTGGCGGGCATTGGCCTTTTGTTTTTGCAATGCAAAACCAGCGAGCCGATTTCACAAAAAACCCAATCGGAAAATACCGGACAAACCGCCCCAATCGAAATGGAAACCGGCCCAAAACTCGTTGTCGGCGTGGTGGTGGATCAAATGCGCTACGATTATTTGACGCGTTTTTGGAAAAAATTTGGCGAAGAAGGTTTCAAACGCTTGGTTTCGGAAGGTTTCAATTTGAAAAACAACCATTACAATTACGTGCCCACGTTCACCGCACCCGGTCATGCATCCATTTATACCGGAACCACCCCGGCGACCCACGGCATTATTTCCAATTACTGGTACGACAAATTTGCAAAAAAAGGGGTCTATTGCGTTGCCGACACAACCGTGAAACCCGTCGGCACCGAATCTCCAGCGGGAAAAATGTCGCCCCACCGGATGTTGGTCACAACCGTGGCCGACCAAAACCGCCTGCACACGCAAATGCGTGGAAAAACCATCGGAATTTCCCTAAAAGACCGCAGCGCCATTTTGCCCGCAGGTCACACTGCCAATGCCGCTTATTGGTTCCACGGGGAAAATGAGGGGAAATTTATCAGCAGTTCTTTTTATATGGACGAACTCCCTACTTGGGTGCAAAATTTCAACGCTTCCGATGCCGCGGAAAACTATTTGAAAGTTTGGGACACCTACCAACCCATTGAAACCTATACCGAAAGTGGTGCGGATTTGAACAATTTCGAACATGGTTTTGAAGGAAAACCCACCGCAACTTTTCCGTATGATTTAGTGGAATTAAAAACAAAAAACGAAGGCTTCAGTATATTAAAATCCACCCCTTTCGGAAACAGTTTGGTCACTGATTTTGCGATTGCGGCTTTGGAGGGCGAAAATTTGGGGCAAGATGAAACCACCGACTTTTTAACGGTGAGTTTTTCCGGAACCGATTACGTGGGGCATAATTTTGGGGTGAATTCCAAAGAAGTGGAAGACACCTACATTCGTTTGGATCGTGAAATTGCGAAATTGTTGAACGTGTTGGACACAAAAATCGGCAAAGGAAACTACACCTTGTTTTTGACCGCCGATCACGGCGGAATTCATGTTCCTGCCTATTTGAAAACCCAACAAATCCCGGCCGGATATTTCGATTCGGATTCCTTGGAAACGGCCGTGAACAATTTTTTGATGAAAGCATATGGCGTGGATGGATTGGTCGAAAACCTGTCCAACAATCAACTTTTTTTCGACTACCACGTTTTGAAAGAAAACAATATTCCCCGAAAAAACCTGCAAACCCATTTAATGCACTTTTTGTTGCAATATCCAAAAATCAATAAAGTTTTTACGCGAAAAACATTTCAAAACGCCAATTTTACGGAAGGAATCGGCACATTGATCCAAAATGGTTTTCACCAAAAACGCAGCGGCGATGTGGTGTACGTGTTGGAACCGGCTTATATTTCCTATTCCCATAAAGGTTCGACCCACGGCAGCGGAATGAATTATGACACGCACGTGCCGCTGATTTTCTTCGGGAACGGAATCGAACATGGCGAAACCACCAAACGCACGGAAATCACAGACATTGCGCCGACCATTTCCGCTTTGCTGGGCATTGCTTTTCCAAACGGGGCGACGGGAAATGTGTTGCATTATGTGATTGATTGATACATTCCCACGAACCTGCCTCCCGGCAGGCAGGGGCGGGAATCTGTTGAATTTTTTCTATCTTTCCATAAGTTTTAGGAATTATCGTATTTTTACAAAAAGGATTGATATGGCAACACAAGAAATAAAATCGGAAATTCAGGATTTACTTGAAAATATGCCCGACAATATTCTTCAAGAATTATTGGATTATTTAAAACAAGCAAAAAAAGAAACCAACGATAAACTCGAGTTTTCGCGACATTTTGGGCAAATACTTCGAGAAGATAAAGAACTATTGGAGAAATTGGCCCAATGATCGATCTGAAAGATGTTCTTTTAATTCATAAAGTACTCATTGATAAATTTTCCGGCATCAAAGGAGTGCGGGACAAAGCAGCCCTTGAATCGGCAATAAACCGGCCTTTTGCAACTTTTGATCAAACCGAACTTTACCCGGAAACAATCGATAAAGCCGCGGCGGTTTTGGAAAGCATAATAATTAACCACCCATTTGTCGATGGAAATAAACGAACTGGATATGTGTTGATGAGATTTGTTTTATTGAAAGACAATCTTGATATTGAGGCGAGCCAGGTTGATAAATACAATTTTATAATTGCAATTTCAAAAGGTGAAATGACTTTTGAAATGATTAAAAATTGGTTGGTTGAAAATGTTACGCAAAAAAAATAATTCCAAAGACTTCTCTGGTTTTCGAAAACCTGTCAGGTATTTCTGTTCAGTACTTTCTCTTTTATTTTCCCCCATCGCAAATCTCGAATAAATTCCCCTTCTTCTTCCGAAACCAAAAAAGGAAGATTTTCTTTTTTAGCCCGAAAATAACCTTGTAAACAATACATGGCGAAAAGAAAATCTTTCTTTAAAAACGCCAGTTTCGTCGAAGCGATAACCGTCAATAAAAATCCGTAGCGCATTTTGTAAAACGCTTCGCCTTGTTTGAAACGTGCGGCTTTGGTATAGGTTTTTCCGGTGGGTTTCAGGTGTTTTACGTGCAAAGATTCGTCCGTGGCCACTTTCCAACCGTGGTAGTTGGCGAGGAGTTCGTCGACGGTGTCCCAGCCCATTGCGGGTTTCAACTTTCCGATTTGCAAAAAACATGCCTTCCGATAGGCTTTCAACGCGCCACGAATGTGATCTTTATTGGTCAAATTTTCCAAGAAAAAATCCCCGTTTTTCTCGATATAACAAAACCCGCCCGCCATTCCTGTTTTTGGGTCTTTTTCAAAAATGCTTTTTAGGGTTGCTAAATAATTGGAAGGAAAAATCAAATCCGCATCGAATTTGCAGATCACATCGTAATCATCGTTTATAGTTTCAAAACCTTTGTAAAAAGCATTGATCACTTTGCTGCCGGGCAAATGTTTTGCTTCCGAAGCATTTTCGACCAAGGAAATAAACGGATATTTTTCAACAAACCCGCGAACAATCTCCGAAGTATTATCGGTGGAATGATCGTTTACCACTACGATTTTTTCCGGTAAAAAAGTTTGTTCCACCAACGATTGCAAGGTTTTTCCGATAAAACCGGCTTCGTTGTGGGCGGGGATGATGATGTGGAATTTCATATTAAAAAATCGATTCAATAATTTAAACCAAGAACAAAATTATAACAATCCAGCATATTTGTTTTCTGTTTTGTAATCTTCCCCAAAATACCGCTATTTTTGTTTAATTTCATAAAGTGAACGATTTGCAAAAAAACGTATTCGTTATCCTGGTTTCCTATAACGGGGAACAATGGCTTCAAAAGAATTTACAAGCTTTAAAAAATTCCATTTGCCCGGTCAAAACCATTGTGGTGGACAACAATTCCACTGATGGATCGGTAGCTGTCATAAAATCATTTCCCGATGTCGAACTCATTTTATCCGACAAAAATTTGGGCTTCGGATTGGCAAATACTATTGCAATCAAAGAAGCCTTGTCCCAATCGGCCGATTATGTTTTTTTGTTGAACCAAGATGCCTGGGTGTTTTCCGAAACAATTGGCAATTTGGTGGAAGCAGCAGAAGCCAACAAGGATTTTGGAATTCTGAGCCCGGTGCATTTTTCGGGCGATGGAATTGCATTGGACAAAAATTTTGAAACCTATTGGAACAAAAAAATCCAAGTTTCGGGCACCAAAATAGACGAAGTACCTTTTGTGAACGCCGCAGCTTGGTTGGTTCCAAAAAAGGTGGTTGAAAAAGTCGGTTTTTTTGAACTGCTGTTCAGCCATTATGGGGAAGACCGGAATTATGCCGATCGGGTGTTGTTTCACGGTTTTAAAATCGGGGTGGTAAAAAATGCCAAAATTTGCCACGATAGAATAATCAAGCGGCATTTTAAAAAAGATGTCGTGCAGTCAAAATACAAGCTGCTGGCAAGGGTTTTGAATGTGAACAATTCCGTTTTTACGGGTTATGCAAATGGATTGTTGAATGTTTTCGGATTGCCGAAGTATTTTTATAAATACTATTCCCTTTCTTCGGTCGCTCATCTTTTTTTTATTTTGCTGTGGTATTATTTAGGGTTACTTTTCAATTTCTTTAAAATCTTAAAAAAGCGGGTCAGCTATACATAATGCAAGAAAAAAAAATACAAAAACAAGCATTTTGGTTTACCGTGATCAATTATTTGGGAATGGGCATCGGCGTAATTTCCACCATTTTCATCTACCCGCACAATAAGGAATTTTTGGGAATGCTGCGGTTTGTGGACGCCATTGCGCAGGTGTTGTTTCCGATTATGGTGTTTGGCACTTCGCAGGCCTTGATAAATTTTTATCCTTCGGTAAGTGAAAAAAACCAAAGCAAATTGTTCAAGTATGGCATTTTCACCATTTTATTGATCGGTTTTTTCTTGCTGATTGTTTTGTTTTTTGGGGACAAACTACTTTCGATCAAAAATTACCACTTTGTTTTTTATGCGTTTCCCCTAGCTTTGGCGCTGGCTTTTATCGAACTTTTCAAACGCCAATCCATCAATCTTCATAAAGTGGCAGTGCCTACTTTTTATGAAAAAATCCTTCCTAAAATTGCCTTGCCGACCATCTTTTTGTTGCTGCTTTCGGGTTATTTGGAAGTGATCAGTGCCTTGATTGCTTTTATCCTTTCCTATTTTGTCATCTTCTTGCTTTTGGGGATGTATTTGTTTCGAAATTATAGGGTGGACCTCAATTTCAATTTCAAACCTTTTTTCGCCGAAATTACCCGAAAGGAATATTATCGATACAGTAGTTATGCTTTTTTAGGGAGTTTTGGATCACTCTTCGCGTTTCGGATAGACGCGTTGATGATTCCACAATTTCTCTCTTTCGAAGCCAACGGAACGTTTAGCATCGGGGTTGCATTGGCGGCGGCCATCGGAATTCCCGCGATCGGTATTTTTACCATTTATGCCCCTTTGGTATCAAATTACGTCAAGGAAAACAATTTTTCCGAACTCAAAAAGAAATACGTGGAAACCGCGAAACTCTTGTTTTTTATAGGGGCGCTATTATACGGGGCCATTTTATTGGGAATTGATTCCTTGTTTCAACTGGTGCCAACGTATGAAAACTTGGTGGATTCCATTCCGGTAATTTTGGTGCTGGGGGCCAATGTTTTGTTCAATATGGCCACGGGCTTCAATTCTGAAATTATTTCGTACTCCAAATTTTACCGCTTCAACATCCTTTCCATTTTGATATTGATCGTGTTGAACGTCGGCTTGAATTTATATTTCCTGCTGTACACAAACCTCGGAATTGTGGGGGTCGCCATTGCATCCTTAATTGCAATGACCACTTTTAATGTCATAAAACTTACGTATATCAAAAAGAAATTCGGCATGTTGCCCTTTGATAAAGGCTCCCTCAAATTGTTTTTTATCATGCTGCTGCTTTTGGCGGTGCTTTATACAATTCCAAGCTTTTCCAATAATTGGGTGAACCTTGTGGTTAAAGTTGGAGGGTACATTCTTTTAGCCGCTGTATTAACCTATAAACTTAAACTGGTGTACAGTTTCAATTATTTTGCGGAAGCATTTTTGGGTAAAATCAAAGACAAATAAAATCCACAGAAGTAATCGAGTATATTGTTTTTAAGTGATAAAAACGCAATTCTTTAACCGCAACTGCTTTTTTGAAAAACACTTGTGCTTTTAGGTCTATGTCAAATAGAGTGGGTGATTTTTTTATGAAACCGAAGTGTTTAATCCTTGTAAATTTTTCTCTGCGTGGATCAGCATAGAAAATCAGCATAAATCAGCTAGAAAATATTTCACGCAGATATAAAGATCGCAGAATACGCAGATTATAAAAACCCTTTTAGGAAATATTTATCCACTCATAAACATAGCCCTGGTTTTTTTATATCTAATTTTCAAATTCAAAACCCCAAAAAAAGGTTAAACATTTTGTGTTCCAGAACAAAACCCGTACCCTTGAAAAAAAAATTAGAACCCTATGTTACATTCACAAAAAATCAAAGCAGTATTATTTTTAAGTTTAATCGCAGCCGCGCCTTTATTTGCGCAAGTTCCAGCAGAGGCACAAAACCTAGAGCAAACCACGGAAGTGTCGGATGCCGATTTGGATAAGTTCACCAAGGCCTACCAAGAAATTCAACTTGAAAACCGCGGCGCACAACAACAAATCGTAGCGGCCATTGAAGAAGAAGGAATTGAGGTCAAGCGTTTTAGCGAAATAAAAAATGCGTCCATGGCCCCCAATTCCAATGTAGAAGTTTCGGAAGAAGAAAAAGCCAAGTATGACCGGGCAAATGAGAAATTGGAAAAAATGCAAACTTTTTTCAAACAAAAAATGGACAAGATCATTGTTTCGCACGGGTTGACCACTGAAAAATTCGATCAAATTTTTCTTGCCGTTCAAAACAACAAGGAATTGCAACAAAAGGTGCAATCACTGATGATGGGAAAATAAGGGCTGATCTTTTTTAATCAAGTTATTAAAAAAAACGGTGCTTTTAGTGCCGTTTTTTTTCGTTTGTGGCCAATCCAAATCCACACTGGATATCAATACCGATAAACAATCGCATTGATGTTCATTCCCGCGCCCACACTGGCAAAAATAACCACATCGCCTTTTTCCAAGCTTTGGTTTTTGAATTCGCCGTGCAAAAACAAATCGTACAAGGTGGGAATCGTGGCCACGCTGCTGTTTCCGAGTGTGGCGATGCTCATTGGCATAATGTCTTTGGGTTGTGTTTTTCCGTAAAGCTCATAAAACCGCTCCACAATGGCCTCGTCCATTTTCAAATTGGCTTGATGGATGAATATTTTTTTCACCTCATCAATGGCAATACCGCTTGTATCCAAACAAGATTTCATCGCATTTGGAACGTGGGTCAAGGCAAAATTATAAATTTTCCGGCCGTGCATTTTGATGTAGCGTGTGTTTTCCGGTAAGTCTTTTTTATAGCTGTGGCCAAAGAAAATATAGTTGGCCTCGTGCAAAGAATGGGTCGCCGATTCGTGTGCCAAAATGCCCCCGTTTTCTTCGGTCGCTTCCCAAACCGTGGCGCCCGCACCGTCGGAATAAATCATGGAATCGCGGTCGTGTTTGTCCACCACCCGCGAAAGGGTTTCCGCACCAATCACCAAACATTTTTTGGCCATCCCCGATTTTATGAACGCATGGGCCTGAATGCTCCCTTCCACCCAACCGGGGCATCCGAAAACCATATCGTACGCGACACATTTTGGGTTTTCGATCTTCAATTGGTGTTTTACGCGTGTGGCGATGCTCGGCACCATATCGCTTTGGTCAGTACCACATTTCACATCGCCAAAATTATGGGCGACAATAATATAATCGAGTGTTTCTGGATTTATTTTGGAATCTTGAATGGCTTTTTCGGCCGCAAAAAAAGCAATATCCGAAGTCGTGAAATCTTCGGCAACATACCTGCGCTCGGAAATTCCGGTGATCGCCTTGAATTTTTCAATAATGGTATGGGTATCTTCCTTAAAAACCGAACCGTCAATGTTCAAGAACTCATGTTCCCGAAAATTCTTGTTGGTTTCGATGCTTGGCGGAATAAAACTTCCGGTTCCCGTGATTTTGGTGTTCATGGCTTTCTTCCGTAATTTTTTTATTAAATATATTCAAAAAAAATTAAATTTTGCCTCTTGAAACCCGAAACTTGGAATCTGGAACTTGAAACCAAAGATCAAACCTCTTCCATATATTCCTCGATCGGTGCGCAGGTACAGATTAAATTCCGGTCGCCATAGGCATCATCGACCCGGCGAACACTGGGCCAAAACTTGTTTTCCGCAATATATTCCAACGGAAAAGCGGCTTGCTGGCGCGAATAAGGAAAATTCCATTCATTGGCGGTCAACATCTGCAAGGTATGCGGTGCATTTTTCAACATGTTGTTGGGTTCGTCTTTGGAAATGGACTCGATTTCTTTCCCGATGGAAATCATCGCATCGCAAAACCGGTCGAGTTCGGCCTTGCTTTCGCTTTCCGTGGGCTCGATCATCATGGTTCCGGCCACGGGAAAAGAAACCGTCGGTGCATGAAAACCATAATCGATCAACCTTTTGGCGATATCCACCACTTCGATGCCTTTTTCTTTGAACGGCCGGCAATCCAATATCATTTCGTGCGCCGCGCGGCCACGTTCGCCCGAATACAAGGTTTTGAAATGTTCATCCAAACGTTGTTTCACGTAATTGGCGTTTAAAATGGCGTTTTCGGTGGAAGCTTTCAAACCTTTTGGGCCCAACATGGAAATGTAGGCATAAGAAATCAAACACACCAAAGACGAGCCCCAAGGTGCGGCAGAAATCGCTGTGATGGCTTGATCCCCACCGGTTTTGATCACCGGGTTTCCGGGCAAAAATGGAACGAGTTGTTCGGCCACGCAAATGGGTCCAACACCCGGTCCGCCCCCGCCATGCGGAATGGCAAAAGTTTTGTGCAAATTCAAATGGCAAACGTCCGCGCCAATGGTCCCCGGATTGGTCAACCCGACTTGCGCGTTCATATTCGCACCGTCCATATAAACTTGACCGCCGTTATCGTGCACAATTTTGATGATTTCTTTGATCGCGGATTCAAAAACCCCGTGCGTGGAGGGGTAAGTCACCATCAAAGCCGCCAAATTGTCTTTGTGTTTCAAGGCTTTTTCACGCAAATCATCCACATCGATGTTTCCTTTTTCGGTCGATTTGGTGACCACCACTTTCATTCCGGCCATCACGGCCGAAGCCGGGTTGGTACCATGCGCGGAAGAAGGGATCAAACAAATGTTCCGGTGGCTTTCCCCGCGCGATTCGTGATACGCACGGATCAGCATTAGACCGGCAAATTCGCCTTGCGCGCCGGAATTGGGTTGCAAAGAAGTAGCTGCAAACCCTGTGATTTCGGTCAATTGGGCTTCCAGTTTTTTCAAAACAATTTGGTAGCCTTCCGCTTGTTCAATTGGTACAAACGGGTGAATGTTTCCCCATTGCGGATCGCTGAGCGGCAACATTTCCGAAGCGGCGTTCAGCTTCATCGTGCACGAACCCAACGAAATCATGGAGTGTGTCAAGGACAAATCGCGACGCTCCAATTTTTTGATATAACGCATCAATTCGGTTTCCGAATGGTATTTATTGAACACTTCTTCGGTCATAAAATCGGTGGTGCGCTTTACCGGGGCATTTTCCAATACCTCTTTTTCCAAGGAAGAAATCTCTACTGGCTCTTTTCCGGAAACTTCCGCAAAAACGGAGACGATTTCGTTCAAATCGGAAAGGGTGGTGGCTTCGTGCAAGGAAATCAAAACGGTTTCTTCATCGGGATAATAAAAATTGATTTCATTTTTCTCGGCAATGGTCTTTATTTTTGAAGCATCGGTTTTTACTTGAAGCGTATCGAAATAAAGCGAATTGGTTTGCTTAAACCCCAATTTTTCCAAGGCGTTCGCCAATTCCGCAGCCGAAGAGTGTACTTTGTCCGCAATGTATTTCAAGCCTTTTGGGCCGTGGTACACCGCGTACATACTGGCCATTACGGCCAACAAAACCTGTGCGGTGCAAATGTTAGAAGTGGCTTTGTCGCGTTTGATGTGCTGTTCGCGGGTTTGCAAAGCCATTCGCAATGCGCGGTTGCCATCTACGTCTTTGGTGACGCCGATAATTCTTCCGGGAATGTTGCGTTTGTAGCTTTCTTTGGTGGCAAAAAAGGCCGCATGCGGACCACCATAACCGAGTGGAATTCCGAAACGTTGCGTGGTCCCCACGACCACGTCCACACCAAATTCGCCCGGGGCCTGGAGTTTCACCAAACTCAAAATATCGGCCGCAACGGCGGTTTTTATTCCTTTTTCATTAGCTTTGGAAACGAAGTCGGTATAATCATATACTTGACCGGATTTTCCGGGATATTGCAACAAAGTGCCGAAAAATCCATCGGAAAAATCGAAAGTTTCATGATTGCCGATCACCAATTCAATTTCCAAAGGAATTGCCCTTGTTTGCAACGTGGAAATCGTTTGCGGCAAGACTTCTTCCGAAACAAAAAATTTACAGACATTGTTTTTCTTTTGTTCGCGACTGCGGGAAGCAAAAAGCATTCCCATGGCTTCTGCGGCTGCGGTGGATTCATCCAGCAGGGAAGCGTTTGCGAGTTCCATTCCGGTCAAATCGGCGACCACGGTTTGGAAATTCAGCAAAGCTTCCAAACGACCTTGCGCAATTTCGGCCTGGTAGGGCGTGTAGGCAGTGTACCAACCCGGATTTTCCAACACATTGCGCTGAATTACGGCCGGAACAATGGCTTGGTGGTAACCGAGTCCAATATAGGTTTTGAACACTTTATTTTTTGCCGCCAGCCGATCAATGTGGTAGGCATATTCCACCTCGGTCATCGCCTTCGGAAGCTCCAGTTTCTTTTTCAACTTGATGTCGTCCGGAAGGGTTTCATAGATGAGTTGGCCCAGCGAATCCACGCCAATGGTTTGAAGCATTTCAGGAATATTTTCTTCCCGTGGGCCAATGTGACGGAGTGCAAAAGAATCAGTGTTCATAATGGAATGAAATCTTGAATTTTAAGGCTGCAAAATTACGGATTTCTTTGGGCAAACAATCAAAATCAAGAAAAATAAATTTCCTTCAAAAAAGATTGGGTAACTTGCACAACAACAATCGGAATTATACTTTTTTTGACAAATGCGGTTCCTAAAACCCCTTTTCGATTTTTACCTGAACAGCAGCATCCATGTCGGCATTGAAGTCTGCTGTTTTGTACTGATCACTTGTTTTCGGTTTGAACTTCCACTCGACCAAAATTTTTTAGGCTTCGTTTTTTTTGGAACGATCACGGGGTATAATTTCATCAAATATGCCGGCGTGGCAAAATTGCACCACCGCAGTTTGGCCACGCACTTAAAACTCATTCAGGTTTTTTCGTTTTTTTGTTTTTTGGCCTTGGTGTTTTTTGTGTTTCAACTTTCCCTACAAACGCTTTTTTTTGCTGCCTTTTTTGGGTTGTTCACCGTGTTTTATGCCGTTCCCGTTTTTCCGGGAAAGAAAAACCTGCGCAATTTAAAAGGAATAAAAATATTTGTAATCGCTTTTGTGGTGGCGGGTTTGACGGTTTTTGTGCCGTTCGTGAATCACCATATGTCGGTCGATTTTTCGATTTGGGAGGTTTTTCTGCAACGCTTCTTGTTCATCATTGCCGTGCTCATTCCGTTTGAAATCCGCGACTTGGATTTTGACGAGGCAGAATTGGGTACGATCCCGCAAAAAATTGGTGAAAGAAATGCGAAAATACTCGGGGTGTTTTTGTTGGTGGCTTTTGTGGGCTTGGAATTTTTAAAACCCGAAACAATTGTTGCCGGAACGGTTTCAACTGTGGTGATCGGCTTGGTTTCCGCTGGGTTTATTTTGTTTTCCAGACGCCACCAATCCGAATATTATGCCTCGTTTTGGGTGGAGGCCATCCCCATTTTTTGGGCACTTCTTTTTTGGTCAACCGGACGATTTTTTATTTAGCTGTTGCTTGATTTCTTGAATTTCTTGGGGCTTTAAAAAATGTAATCCCGACTTTTTGAGGGTTTTGGTGAGCTTGGAATTTTTTTTGGAATATTGGCGGCAAGTGGTGCAAAAAAAAAGGTGGAATTGCATTTTTAGGCAGTCCCATAAACCAATTTCCCCATATTGTGAACGGTCGCAATAGTGGTTGATGGTTTTGCAATCTCTTTTCTTGGTGTAGTTTTTTTCCATAAAAATCACTGATACCAGTTTTTTTCCAAACAATTGGCCAAAGCGATCCGGGCCCGGTGAATGATCACCCACAAATTAGACGGGGTAATCTTGAATTCATTACAAATCGTTTCCGTGTCGACCCCATCTATGGTTTTCATTTTGAAAATTCGGGCCTGGCGTTCGTTCAATTTTTCCAAACAATCAAATATAACCAATTTCAGTTCACGGTTTTCCATATCGTACTCTGCGGGGTCGGAAACCTGTTCTTCCAGCCACTTCCCTTCTTGATCTTGGCCGCCATAATCGATTTTCACTTCGGCTTTTCCTTTTTTTGAACCGCTTTTTCGGTAATAATCGATAATTTTACGCTTTAAAATGGAAATCAACCAAGTGCGTTCCGTGGCTTCACCCTTAAAATTTTTCATGGCCTTCAAGGCGGAAAGAAAAGTCTCGGAAATCAAATCTTTCGCCAGTTCGCGATCGTTCACGCGCGAAATGGTGTAGTTGAACAAATAGTCGGAATATTTGTCCACCCATTTTTCCGGGTTGATCACGATTTGGGACATTAGATTGGGTGCTTGAATGATTTTCCCATAAAATTACAAAGAAAATTCAGGGAGAAGGCAAGGCTACTTCACAACATATCGTTAAAAATGCATAAAATTTTGATTATTGGGCAAGTATGGCCCGAACCTACTTCTTCCGCCGCCGGAAGCCGAATGCTACAATTAGTGGAGGTATTTCTCGAAAACGAATTCGAAATCACTTTCGCAAGCACCGCCGCGCAAAACGAATTTTCCGCAGGTTTGCAAAATCTAGGCGTGAAAACACAGCCCATTCGGCTGAACCATAAAAGCTTCGATGAATTTTTAAAACAAGAAAATCCGAACATCGTATTGTTCGACCGGTTTATGGTGGAGGAACAATTTGGTTGGCGCGTTTCGGAAAATTGTCCGAAAGCCGTGCGGGTTTTGGATACGGAAGATTTGCATTTTTTGCGAAAAGCCCGCCAAAAAGCATTTGAAGAAAACCGGAATTTCAAAAAAACTGATTTGTTTTCAGAGATAGCCAAACGCGAAATCGCCAGTATTTTGCGCTGCGATTTGTCCTTGATTATTTCCGAGGCCGAAATGGAGATATTGACGGAAACCTTTAAAATCGATAAAAATTTATTGTGCTACTTGCCCTTTTTATTAGATCCGATGATGCAAACCGACTTGAAAAACCTACCCGGTTTTGAGGAACGAAAACATTTCGTGAGCATTGGAAACTTTTTGCACCCGCCCAATTTGGACATGGTTTTGTGGCTTAAAAAAGAAATTTGGCCGTTGATCCGAAAAAAACTCCCCGACGCCGAGCTACATATTTACGGAGCTTATGCTTCCCAAAAAGCAACCAACTTGAACGATCCAAACGATGGTTTTTTTATAAAAGGGAGGGCGAACGATTCAAAAACGGTATTGAAAAATGCAAAAATACTGTTGGCGCCCTTGCGGTTTGGCGCCGGACTGAAAGGAAAATTCGTGGAAGCCATGTTGTGCGGAACGCCTTGTGTGAGCACGACTATAGGTGCCGAAGGAATTGGCGGCGGACTTCCATGGAACGGCGAAATTGCGAATTCGCCCCGTGAAATTGCCGAGGCCGCAATTCGGTTGTACCAAAACAAAAAACGCTGGAAAAAATCGCAAGGCTTTGGAATGGAGATCATCAACCAACGGTTTCAAAAAAACCAATTTTCCGAAAAATTGATCCACACACTCAAAATGTTGCTTGAAAATTTAGAGCAACACCGGCAACAAAACTTTTTGGGCGCTATGTTACTGCATCATTCCATGCAAAGCACCAAATATTTGGCACGCTGGATCGAGGAAAAGAACAAGTTGCTTTGAAGATTTAGTGATTTGGAATTTGGAATTTGAAGCTTGTAAAGCATTCGCCCAAAAATAATTTACAACATACCTCATTCAATAAAAAAACCCGCTCTCGATAAAAAGAGCGGGTGTTTGTTGTTTATTGCACAATAGTGCGAACAGGTTTTATTTCAATTTGAAAGTTACCCTTCGTACCAATTGACGTGCTGGTTTGGAGCCTTTATCTACAGAGGCATCTTCACCATTTCCGGTAACGCTCAAGCGTTCGCCGTCAATTCCAGCAGCGACCATGATGTCGTACACTTTTTGTGCACGGGCTTCAGAAAGTTGTGCATTGTAGTCAGGATTTCCAATTTCATCCGCATAACCGATCAATTCAGCTTCAGCAGACGGGTTTTCGCGCATATAGGTGATGCACATATTGATTGCGTTCAAGGAATAGGTTTCTGGTTCGGTACTGTCAAATTTGAAGTACACGTTTACATATCCATTGTTAAGCAGATCGGAAATCATACCTCCACCGGTCGTTGTAGTGTTTCCGGTTGTGGAAGCATAACGTGCATCCAAGTCATCTTCCAATTCATCAGGAATACCATTGCCGTTTTTATCAACCGCAACTCCTTTGGAATTGACCGCTACACCATTGGTGGTGTTGGGTTCTTGATCCAAATAATTGGCAACCCCGTCTTGATCGGAATCCACCATCTTGTCCTCGATCGAACTCACACGTTGTGACAAGGAATCCAAAACTTCGCTACTTGGGTCGCCAGCGTACCAGTCGGCATGTTTTTCAGCGCTTCCCAAATAGAACGTAAGTCCTACGGATCCGTTGATCAACAAGCCATCAAAACCTGGCCTTGCGCCGTTGCCTGTTCCGTCCCAGGTGTAATTTTGACGAAGGGTTCCAATGGCCGATAAATCTCCCGTCAATGCGATGTGATCGGTCAACCGTAGTTGTGGGGTGATTCCCGCAATGAAATGGCCCATTTGGTCGGCATCTTTTTCAACAGGTTCCAGTGGGGTCAATCGCGAATATCCACCACCAGCATGAACCAATACATTAATAGTATTGGACCAACTTCTAAAATTTAGGATGTCGCCCAAATTCGCCACCCCTTGCAAGGAATAACGCATATAACGACTTTGAAAAGGAAGACTTCCATCTTCATTTCCTTCAAATTGGTGATAGCCAACGCCCAATTTCAATCCGAAACGATTGGTCAGCATATAACGCACCCCGAGGCTTCCTTGAAAAAAGGAAGGAGTAGTGGTAAAATGACCTGCCGCCATGGGACGCCCGGGTTTGTGCACCCCTGCTTCCAATTCAACGGACCAACGGTTGAATTCTTGTTCTTGGGCAAACAATGCCATACTGAACAAACCGCAAAATAATAATAATGTGATTTTTTTCATGTCTAATTGATTTAATTAATTTCTTTTTTTACGTGCTAGGCAGCAAATATACGGAGTTTGCCAACCATGCCAAACAATTTTCGCAAAATCTTCAATTGTTTTTCTAATACAAATTAAAGTAAATATAAGCAATTATATTATTTTTTAACGATACTTTGACGTTTTAATAAAGAAATGACACTGCTTTTGTTAATTTTTGGAAGGCTGATAATCCTTTGAATTGTTTGAAGTACAACTTGTTAGCCTTAAGTATGTGCCATTTGCCAGCCAAATAGAGCTGTTCATAAAGAATCCTTGCTCTTTTTAAATTATGTTGCTATTTCTTCAATTTTAGGTTATCAAATAAAAAATTCTTTTTCTGTTTTTTTTATACTGTTGTTTTATTTTATAGATTTGCTCCTTAATTGAGTAATAAAACTACTCATTGTTATGAACTGGTTTGTGTTATATGTCAACAGCCGAGCAGAACAAAAAGTTTCCGAACGCCTTTCTTTAAAAGGCTTGGAGGTGTTTTGCCCGCTTCAAACGGAAGTTCGGCAATGGAGCGACCGCAAGAAAAAAGTAAAAACCCCCTATTTTCGGTCGTATGTGTTTGCCCGGTTCGACACAAAAAATCGAACGAAGGTATTGCAAACCCCGGGGGTCGTTGGGTTTTTATATTGGTTGGGCAAACCGGCGGTGATCAGGGATGATGAAATGCAGGAAGTGATGCATTTTTTTGACGAACATGCTTCCACGGAAATTGTGTGCGAATCCTTCGAACCAGGACAAAATGTGCTTGTCAAGGAAGGTCCGTTGCAGCAACAAAAAGGCGTGGTCTTGCGACAAAGTAAACTGAAAGTAGTATTGCAAATACAACAACTCGGTATTTCCCTTACAGCGGAAGTGCCTAAAGATAAAGTGGTTTCGGTGGAATAGTTTTTTCCCAATTAACCCACCGGGCCTTAAAATTTAGTACTCGTCCTGTGCCTGAGTCTCGATAATTTCCGCGACAATGGCGTGCCCTAAGCTTAAGGGGTGGGACTGAGGAGGCGGAGCCATGGTACTACGGATTATCACGAATTTAAATCGAATTTCTCAAATTGGCCGAGATATTATATAAAAACGAGAGTTACAAAATAATAGGGGCTTGCATGAAAGTCCATCGAACTCTTGGAGCTGGTTTTTTGGAAGCTATTTACGAAGAAGCTTTGGAAAAAGAATTCAAGAAACAAAACATTCCATTTCAAAGACAAGTAAAATTAGATGTGTTTTATGAAAGTGAAAAATTGAACAAATTTTATAAGGCAGATTTTATCTGTTTCAATGAAATAATCATAGAGATAAAATCAGTACAAATGCTTCCCGCTATCTTTTACTCCCAACTGAAGAATTATTTGTCGGCTACAAAAAAAGAACTTGGATTGCTTGTGAATTTTGGAGAATTGTCATTAAACTATAAACGCATTCTCAACCCAAACCTTTCTCTCTAATTCGTTTAAAAATTCGATTTAATTAGTATAATCCGTAGATGTTAGATACATTAATAAGTTCCAAAACCCGGATCAAATTGCTGCTGAAATTCTTCTTGAATTCCAGTAGTCAATCCTATTTGCGAAGTTTGGAAACCGAATTTGGCGAAAGCACCAATGCCATCCGCTTGGAGTTGAACCGTTTTGAAGATGCCGGCATGTTGGAAAGCGAAAAAAAAGGCAACCGAAAATATTTCAAGGCAAATACCAAACATCCTTTGTTCGGCGAAGTGCAGAAAATCATGCAAAAATACGTCGGAATCGACCAAATCATTGAACGGGTCGTCGATAAACTGGGGAATTTGGAACAAGTGTATATTGAAGGAAAATTGGCAAAAGGCCTAGAAACGGAAGTGATCGACCTCATCTTGATCGGAAAACAAATCGACCGTCAATATTTGACCGCCTTGATCAACAAAGCCGAAGAAGTCATTGACAAACGCATTCGGTACGTACTTTTTGAACCTGGAAAGGAACAGGAATATTTAAAAAACCAACAAGTGAAACCTTTGTTGATCTGGGGTAGAATACAGTGAGCAATATATTGTAATGAGTATTGAGTAATGAGTATTGAGTAATGAGTAATGAGAAGTGAGGTGACGGAGGACGGATGTGGCTGATGAGATTTGAGAACCAATAACTAAGTAACCCAATAACGAATAACTCAATAACCGATCACGTAATGATTGTATATTGTATACTGTAGAAATGTATAGTTCAATGACAGGTGAGAAGACGGAAGACGGAGGACGGATGTGGCGAGTATAAGGTTTGAGAACCAATAACTAAGTAACTCAATAACTTAATAACTCGAAAACCCGCAACCCGAATACCCGAAACCCGATCACCAATTAACGAATCACGAATCAACGAATCCCAAATTAACGAATTAACGAATAACCCAAGTGGCAAACATTGACCTGATCATAACGGCCTCAACAGTAGTTCTGTTGTTGGTTGCCCTTCTGAAAGACCTTGCCCGGCCGCACCTGTTGTTCATCGCAGCTTTGATGGTGTTGTTGGTGACCGGGGTGTTGGAACCGGGATTGGCACTTTCCGGTTTTGCCAATGAAGCGGTGTTCACCGTGGCCGCACTTTTTGTGGTGGCGACCGGGGTGCAACAAACCGGGGCGCTGGCCTTTATCGATCGGGTGATTTTTAGACAAGGCGATGGTGTTCGAAAAGTGGCCGGCAAAATGATGGGGGCCACGATGGCCCTTTCTGCTTTTTTGAACAACACCCCTATCGTCGCAATGTTGATCCCACATGTACAGGCGTGGGCCGATAAAAAAGGGGTTTCGGCTTCCAAATTGTTGATGCCGTTATCGTATGCCACCATTGTGGGGGGAATGTGTACCGTCATCGGAACCTCCACAAACATTATTGTTTCCGGAATGATGGTCGATGCCGGAATGGAACCCCTCGGCTTGTTCGAGCTGAGTTGGATCGGGATTCCTGCCGCTATTTTGGTGTTTTTGTGGTTTATGGCTTTTGGGCTCCGACTGATGCCACAACGCAAAGTGATGGTCAACAACCAACTAAAAGCTGCCAATTCTTCGGAAACCTATCAATTTGACTACAAGGTTCCGGAAAACTCTTCTTTACACGAAAAAACCATCGAAGAGGCCGGATTGCGGGCCTTGGAATCGGTTTTTTTGATCCACGTGCAGCGCGGAAAACACATCATTGCCGTCGGACCGGGTTTTATTATTCAAAGCGGGGACCTGCTGACCTTTCGCGGTACACATACCGAAGTGCACAAAGTGGCTTCTTCAAAAGGATTGACGCCGGCTGTTCCGGGCGGAGGAAAAAAAGCCGAGCCGCTTCCACTGTACGAAGCAGTGGTTTCGGACAGTTCGCCCCTAGTAGGAAAAACATTGAAAGAATTGGAATTTCGCGAACGTTTCAAAGGCGTCGTTTTGGCCATTCAACGCAAAGTGGAACAAATCAATGGAGCGGTAGGGAAAACCCCGATCAAAGCCGGGGATTTATTGCTCATCGAAGCCAAACCGGGATTTGATCATATTTATGGCAACAACAACCAATATTTTTATTTGGTCCGTCGTAAAGGCGAAGGCTTGCACGATTATAACGGAAAAAGCCGTATTGCATTGGCCATAATTTTTTGTATGTTGCTCGCGGTTGGCATTGGTTGGCTTCCCATGGTAACTGCCTCTTTGTTGGCGGCAATTGCCATGCTGCTTGTGGGTTGTGTGCACAAAGAACAATTGGTCCATGCCATTCACTTGCCCATTTTGGTTGTTATTGCAACGGCAATTGGGATAGGAAAAGCTGTAGAAACCAGTGGCCTTGCGAACGGAATCGCCAATACGCTTTTTGGCAATATAGAAAGTATACATCCGGTTGTATTTGTGTTGTTGCTGTACCTGATGACCAACCTGTTCACCGAATTCATCACCAACAATGCCGCCGCGGTTTTGATGTTTCCCTTGGCCATTGCCATTGCGGAACAAGTGGGCATACCCATTCGGGCAGCTGCTGTTGCAATTGCGATTGCTGCCTCGGCATCGTTTATGACCCCAATTGGCTACCAAACCAACCTAATGGTGATGGGCGCCGGGGGCTATAAATTTTCGGATTATACCCGCATGGGGTTTCCCGTCACTTTAATTGTAATGAGCGTGGCCGTAAGCGTCATTTCTTGGATTTATTTGTAACCGCGAATTAGCGACTGGGTGAAAAAGGTGACTGGGGGATTGGGAGACTGGGTGAAAAAGGAGAAGGGGCGACAGGGCGAAAAGGGGGAGAAACGAATCACGAAGCAACGAAGCAACGAAGCAACGAAGCAACGAATCACGAATTAACCAGTAGTAACCCGAATACCCGAATACCCGCAACACGAATACCCGCAACACGATCACATAATAAATGTATATTGTAGAAATGTATATTGTAATGGGAATTGAGCGATGTGATGACGGAAGACAGAGGTGATGAGATTTGAGAACCAATAACTTAGTAACCCAATAACCAATAACTCAATCTCAATAACCGATCCCCAATTAACGAATCACGAAACCCGATCACCAATTAACCGATCCCCGATCACCAATTAACCAATAACCCGCAACCCGATCACATAATGATTGTATATTGTAGAAATGTATATTGTAATGGGAATTGGGATAGGAACATCAATAACTAAGTAACTCAATAACGAATAACCCAATAACCGATCCTCGATCACCAATTAACAAATTAACGGAATAACGAATCAACAACATGTCAACGAACACCGTAAAACAAGACTACCAAATCACCCGTAAAGACCGCAACCAAAAAAACGGCCATAAATCCATGTTGATTTGGTTCACCGGGCTTTCCGGCTCCGGGAAATCCACTTTGGCCAATTTGGTGGAGGTGGAACTGCACAAAAAAGGACTGAAAACCTATGTGCTGGACGGTGACAACATCCGCCAAGGCATCAATTCCGACCTGGATTTCACCCCGGAGGGACGCAGCGAAAATTTGCGCCGCATTGCCGAAGTAGCGAAATTGTTCATCGATGCGGGCACTGTGGTTTTGGCCGCGTTCGTTTCCCCCTTAAAAAAAGACCGGGAAAAAATTGCGAACATCGTCGGCAAAGAAAATTTTATGGAAATCTATGTGAACGCCAGCATCGAAACCTGCGAAAAACGCGACGTAAAAGGCCTCTACAAAAAAGCCCGCGCCGGAAAAATCGAAAACTTCACCGGCATCAGCGCACCTTATGAACCACCGACAAACCCTGATGTGGAAGTGAATTCGGAGAATGAAGATGCAGTAGAATCCGTAGAAAAAATCATGCATAAACTATCATCCCGGATTACACGGATTTGAACGGATTGCCCAGATTGACGATGGACAAAAAAACAGAGTTGTTATTTGAAGAAGAAACTTATAAAATTATAGGTGCTTGCATGAAAGTCCATAGAAATATGGGGAATGGTTTTTTGGAGTCCGTGTATCAGGAAATTATGGAAAAAGAGTTTACCATACAAGAAATCCCTTTTGAAAGACAAGTCAAACTAAAATTATTTTACGAAGGAAAGCCTCTGAAAAAATATTTTATTGCTGATTTTCTATGCTTTGATGAAATCATTTTGGAAATCAAATCTGCAGTTTTTTTGCATAAAGATACAGAAGCCCAAACCATAAACTATCTCAAATCTACAAATAAACAAGTAGGGTTGTTGGTGAATTTTGGTCAGAAAAGTCTTGTTTGGAAACGTTTTGTCAATACTCCTTCCACGTGATTTGATCTTAATCCGCGAAATCTACATAAATCTGTGAAATCTTTTAAACCATGAACAAGTACTATTTAAATTACCTCGACGAACTCGAATCCGAAGCCATCTTCATTTTACGTGAAGTTTGGGCGCAATTTCAAAACCCGGTTATTTTATTTTCCGGCGGAAAAGATTCCATTTTGGTGACCCATTTGGCCAAAAAAGCCTTTTATCCCAGCAAAATCCCGTTTCCCTTGATGCACGTGGACACCGGACACAATTTTCCGGAAACCATCAAATTCCGCGACGATTTGGTAAAAGAACTCGGGGCGGAACTGATCGTGGGCTCGGTACAAAAATCGATCGATGACGGCCGGGTGGCCGAAGAACGTGGAAAAAACGCCACCCGAAACGCCCTGCAAATCACCACCTTGCTCGACGCCATCGAAGAAAACAAAGTGGACTGCGCCATTGGCGGTGGACGACGCGACGAAGAAAAAGCGCGCGCCAAAGAACGTTTCTTTTCGCACCGCAACGATTTTGGCGAATGGGACCCCAAAAACCAACGTCCCGAACTTTGGAATTTGTTGAACGGAAAACATTTTGAAGGCGAGCATTTCCGCGCGTTTCCCATTAGCAATTTCACCGAAATGGACGTGTGGAACTATTTGAAAAAGGAAAACATCGACATCCCCTCCCTGTATTTTGCCCACGAACGCGAAGTGGTGCGGCGAAACGGCTCTTGGATCCCCAATTCGGAATATTTAAAACTCGAAGAGGGGGAAGAAATCGTCACCAAACAAATCCGGTTCCGTACTTTGGGCGACATCACCATTACGGGCGGTATCGAATCCGATGCGGACAGCCTCGAAAAAATCGCCGAAGAAGTGTCCACTATGCGCCAAACCGAACGCGGCAACCGCTCCGACGACAAACGCAGCGAAACCGCGATGGAAGACCGGAAGAAGCAAGGTTACTTTTAATACGGATTTCGCAGATTATTACAGATTACGCAGATTGTGGCATTGGACAAAAAAACAAATTTGTTATTTGAAGAAGAGACCTATAACATTATTGGTGCTTGTATGAAAGTTCATCGAAATATGGGCAATGGTTTTCTCGAGTCCGTTTATCAAGAAGTGTTGGAAAAAGAATTTGCCGCACAAAAAATCCCTTTCCAACGACAAATGAAGCTAAAATTATTTTATGAAGGAAAACCTTTAAAAAAATATTTTGTTGCTGATTTTGTCTGCTTTGATGAAATCATTTTGGAAATCAAATCCGCAGTTTTCCTACATAAAAATACAGAAGCCCAGATCATAAACTATCTAAAATCAACAAATAAACAAGTAGGACTATTGATAAATTTTGGAGAAAAAAGTCTTGCTTGGAAACGTTTTATTAACTCCTAATATTTTGAATTGAATGGGAAAATGTAATCCGTGAAATTCGTTTAAATCAGTGAAATCATATTTATCATGCAAATAGACAACAACCAACTGTTAAGATTCACAACAGCAGGCAGTGTCGATGACGGAAAAAGCACCCTCATCGGACGGCTTTTGTACGACTCGAAATCCATTTTCGAAGACCAACTCGAAGCCATTGAAAACACCAGTAAAAAGAAAGGCCACGAACAAGTGGACCTGGCGATGTTCACCGACGGGCTGCGCGACGAGCGCGAACAGGGCATCACCATCGATGTGGCCTACCGCTATTTCACCACGCCCAAGCGGAAATTCATCATCGCCGATACCCCAGGGCACATTCAATACACCCGGAACATGGTCACCGGCGCTTCCACCGCCAATGCCGCCATCATCTTGATCGATGCGCGACACGGTGTGATCGAACAGACCAAACGCCATGCCTTCATCGCTTCCTTGTTGAACATTCCGCATTTGATCGTCTGCATCAACAAAATGGATTTGGTCGATTTTTCGGAAGAAGTTTACAATGATATCCTTTCTCAATTCGAAGATATTTCTTCCAAATTATTGATGAAAGACATCCGGTTTATTCCCATTTCCGCACTTTTGGGCGACAATGTGGTGAACCGTTCCGAAAATATGCCTTGGTTTCAAGGGGCTCCCCTCCTACACGAGTTGGAGACCTTGCACATCAGCAGCGATATCAACAAAATCGACGCGCGTTTTGCCGTGCAAACCGTGTTGCGGCCACAGCGTTCTGGTTTTGAAGACTACCGCGGCTACGCCGGAAGAATTGCCAGCGGAATTTACCGTGTGGGCGACGAGGTGAGTATTTTGCCCTCGGGTTTCACCTCCAAAATCAAATCCATCAACGCGGGGCAAGAAGAAGTGGAAGAAGCCTATGCGCCCATGTCCGTTTCCATGACCTTGGAAGACGATTTTGACATCAGCCGTGGCGATATGATCGTAAAAACCAACAACCAGCCCGAAGCTTTGCAAGAATTTGACGTGATGTTGTGTTGGCTGAACGACTCGCCCGCAAAACCGCGGACAAAATATACCATAATGCACACCTCCAACGAACAAACCGCAATGCTTAAAGACGTGGTCTATAAAATCGACATCAACACCTACGACCGCGACATGGAAGACAAAGATTTAAAAATGAACGACATTGCCCGGGTAAAAATTCGAACCAACCGACGGCTCATGCTCGATACCTACCGCGACAACCGCAACACCGGCAGCGTTATTTTGGTCGATGATGCCACGAAAGAGACGGTAGCAGCGGGGATGATCGTGTAAGTCTTGACTCAGCAACTGAGTGAAAACGCGATTGGGCGACGTGGTAAAAAAAAGCGACCGGGAGGCGAGGCGAAGAGACGGGGAGAAATAGTGAATTGGCGACTGGGCGAAAGGGTGAAAAAAGACGATGGGGCGATAAGTAATAAATATTTATGGAAAAAATAAAAACACATAAAGATTTAAGGGTATATCAGCTTTCGTTTGAGACAGGAATGGAATTGTTTTGGCTTTCGCAGACATTTCCCAAAGAAGAACGTTATTCATTAACGGATCAAATAAGGCGTTCTTCCCGTT
>DASSWG010000132.1:0-14365 GCA_035705295.1 Flavobacteriaceae bacterium | reverse complement strand
GATTGGTGATCGGTGATCGGGATTGGTTATTTTGAGATTTGGATTTTGGATTTTGGATTTTGGCCCAAAGTTTCGAAAGGGAATTTGAGATAAATTGATTAAAAATAAAGATATGAATACTTCAAAAACAGGTTCCCACGGAAAGTTTTTGGGAACCGGCGTGGCCTTGGTCACTCCTTTTAAAAAAGATTTGTCCGTTGATGTCGAAGCTTTGAAAAAAATTGTTCAATTCCAACTGGACAATGGCGTGAATTATTTGGTGGTGATGGGAACCACCGGCGAAAGTGTCACGCTAAACGCCGAAGAAAAACAATTGGCGATCAACACCATCGTGGAGGCCAACAATGGAAAATTACCCTTGGTTTTGGGCGTTGGTGGCAACAATACCGCACAAGTAGTTTCCGAATTGCAAACTGCCGATTTGGAAAATTTCGACGCGATTTTGTCCGTTTCGCCCGCGTACAACAAACCCACACAAGAAGGGATTTACCAACATTTCAAAAGCATTGCTGAACATTCTCCCTTGCCCATTATTTTGTACAACGTTCCCGGGCGGACCGCGTCCAATATGTTACCCGAAACCGTGAAACGCCTCGCCGAGGATTTCGAAAACATTATCGGCATCAAAGAAGCTGCGGGCGATATGGTGCAAGCCATGCAATTGATTTCAATGGTGCCAAACGATTTTTTGGTGATTTCGGGCGACGACATGATCGCTTTGCCGATGGTTTTGGCCGGCGGCTCGGGCGTAATTTCCGTGATCGGCGAAGGTTTTCCGAAAGAATTTTCGACCTTGATCAACCTAGGATTAAAACGCAAAGTGGACGCGGCCTATGAAATCCAATACCGAATTGCACCGGCGATCGAACTGATTTTCGCCGAAGGAAATCCGGCGGGCATCAAAGCGGTTTTCAAAAAATTGGGATTGGCGGAAGATGTGGTTCGTTTGCCGTTGGTTTCGGCGAGTGAAAAACTTTCCGGCAGCATTGATAAATTTGTGGAAGGTTTTGGTACCATTTAATTTTCGCCGAAACTGCCATACAATTATAGAAAATCAATGAGTTACAAAACTTTTGAAACCGAAAGGTTGTTTTTAAAACCAACGTCCGAGGAGGATTCCGAATTTATTTTCAAACTTTTGAACACTCCAAAATGGATACAGAACATTGGAGATAGAAACGTTCAAAATGTCAATGATGCTGAAAAATACATCCATACAAAAATGACCCCACAACTCGAAAGATTGGGCTATTCCAACTACACGGTAATCCGAAAATCCGACAGCGCAAAATTGGGGACTTGTGGTTTGTACGACCGTGAAGGTGTGGACGGGATCGATATCGGGTTTGCTTTTTTACCGGAATTCGAAAAAAAAGGCTATGCATTTGAAGCAGCAGCAAAATTGAAAGAAGCGGCCAAAAAGGAGTTTGGCCTAGAAAAAATACACGCCATTACCGCAAAAGAGAATGTTGCTTCGCAAAAATTGCTGGAAAAATTAGGCTTGGTCCTAAAAAAAACAACACATCTACCACACGAAAACGAAGAATTGTTTTTATACACTATCAAACTGTAAAAAACGTTAGTAAGTTTAGATGTCCATCCCTTACAAACAAAAGTTTTTATAATACGGTACAAAACAGTACTTTTGCCGAATGTTTCCAAAAAGAATGAAAAACTTAATTTTTGCCCTGATCGCCCTGGTTGTTTTGTCATCGTGCAGCGAATACCAGAAAGTATTGAAAAAGTCCGACGATGCAGCCAAGTACGACTTGGCCGTCGAACTTTATGAAAAAGGAAAAGAGACGGACAAAAACCGTTTCTACAAAAAATCGTTACGCCTGCAGGAGCAAATCATCAACAAATATCGCGGGAAACCACAAGGGCAAAAACTTTCCTTTTTGTATGCCGATACTTATTACCAATTGGGCGACTATTTTATTTCCGGTTATCAATTCGAGCGGTTCACCGCAGCTTACCCCAAAAGCGAAAAAACCGAGGAAGCCAAGTTCAAAAGCGCCAAAAGCTATTATGAAGTTTCGCCGCGTTACAGCTTGGACCAAACCGATACCAAAAAAGGGATCGATAAATTGCAAGCTTACCTGAACACCTATCCGCAAGGGGAATTTTACGAAGAAGCCAATATTTTGGTGAGCGAACTGCAAACAAAACTGGAGAAAAAAGCCTACGAAATCGCCAAACAATACCACCATACGCTTTATTACAAAGCCGCCATCGAGGCGATGGACAATTTTATTTCGGATTATCCGGGTTCTCCATTTCGCGAAAAAGCCTATTATTACAAATTTGAATCGGCTTATTTATTGGCCATCAACAGCTACCGATATTTGATGGAAGAACGATTGGAAGCTGCCAAAGAATTGTACAACGATTATATAAAACGCTTCCCGCAAGGGGAATTTTACGAAGAAGCGAACACCCAATTAGCAGACATAGAAACCCGTTTACAGAATTTTAAAAAAGTAACCTCATGAGCATCGATTTGAAAAACAGCAATGCCGCCATAAGCACCACCACGCTCGACAAAAATTTGATCGACAACCAAACCGACAATATTTACGAAGCAATTTCGATCATCGCAAAAAGGGCAACCCAGATCAACGGCGACATCAAAAAAGAACTGTTGGAAAAATTGGACGAATTTGCGACCTACACCGACAGTTTGGACGAAATTTTCGAAAACAAGGAACAAATTGAAGTTTCCAAGTTCTACGAACGCCTTCCCAAACCCCACGCATTGGCGGTTCAGGAATGGATCGAAGGAAAAATCTATTACCGCGACACCAAAAACACCGAAACGGAGTAAATTGGTGGTCGCCCATATATTGCGGAATTTTTTTATAAACAATATATTTTTCACGCATAAACATCTAACGAATGTTTGTCATCCTGAGCGCAGTCGAAGGATCGAAAAAGCATCTCGACTGCGCTCGATGTGACACTTGATTCTTGTCTGAACAACTACGAGACAATTATTTAAAACGAAGACACAAAAAATGGCGGTTTTAAAAGGCAAGCACGTACTTTTGGGGGTCACCGCAGGTATCGCGGCCTATAAATCCGCTTTTCTGATCCGTCTTTTCATTAAAGCCGGGGCCAAGGTGAAAGTCGTGATGACGCCCGCGGCCAAAGATTTTGTGACCCCGCTCACCCTTTCCACCCTTTCCAAAAACGAAGTCCTTTTTTCGTTCACCCAAGAAGAAAATCCCGATTTGTGGAACAACCACGTAGAATTGGGACTATGGGCCGATTTGTTCGTGATCGCCCCGGCCACCGCGAACACCTTGTCCAAAATGGTCTCGGGAAACAGCGACAATTTTTTGTTGGCGACCTATCTTTCCGCAAAATGCCCCGTTTATTTTGCACCGGCGATGGATTTGGACATGTACCAACATCCATCCACCAAAAACAGTTTGGAAAAACTACAAAGCTTCGGCAATAAAATGATCGCCGCCACCTCGGGCGAACTGGCGAGCGGATTGATCGGCGAAGGAAGAATGGCCGAACCCGAACAAATTGTTTCTTTTGTGGAAAAAGACTTGTTGGCACAACTGCCGTTGAACGGAAAAAAAATAATGATCACCGCCGGCCCCACCTACGAAGCCATCGATCCGGTGCGTTTTGTGGGCAATCATTCCAGCGGAAAAATGGGATTTGCCCTGGCCGAAACCGCAGCAAATTTGGGAGCGAACATTATTTTGATCAGCGGACCAACCGCTATGAAATTGGAACATCCATTGGTGGAAATCATTCCGGTGGTTTCCGCGGAAGAAATGTACCGTGCAGCGCATGAACATTACGATTCTGTAGATGCAGCAATCGCCGCCGCGGCCGTTTCCGATTTCAAACCCACAAAAGTTGCTTCCCAAAAAATAAAAAAAGAAGGCGATTCCAAGATGACCATTGAATTTGAACGCACCCGCGACATTTTATATTCCTTGGGCGAAAAGAAAAAACACCAACTCCTAGTCGGCTTTGCGCTGGAAACCGAAAACGAATTGGAAAACGCCAAAAAGAAGCTCAAAAAAAAGAACCTGGATTTTATTGTTTTAAATTCGCTGAACGATCCGGGCGCGGGGTTTCAAAAAGACACCAACAAAGTGAAAATCATCAGTGCTTCCGAAACCGTGGAGTTCGGGTTGAAGCCCAAAAAAGAAGTCGCGCGCGATATTCTTTTCGAAATATTTAAAATTCCACCACACGAAAGTTGACAAAAAGTAGTTATTTTTGAACACTTGACTTTTAACTTTTCAATTTTTCAGCATGAAAAAAGTATTGCTATTGGGAATTTTGTTGTTGGCAAAAACAGGATTTTCGCAAGAAATAAATTGCCAAATCGTGGTGAGCGCCAAACAAACCGGCCAAACCAACCTCACGGTTTTCAACACCTTGGAAAATTCCTTGACCGAATTTGTCAACGAAACCAATTGGACGAACGAGAAATTCGAAGAAGGAGAAAAAATCAACTGCAGCATGTTCATCAACATCACCGAATATGATGCGGGCGCTTTTTCAGGAACCATCCAAATTCAATCTTCGCGCCCGGTTTACGGTGCTGCGATGACCACGCCGATTTTAAATTTCAAGGACAATAATTTTTCGTTCCAATACATGGAATACGAAGCCCTGGATTTCAACCCGAACAGTTTTGATTCCAACTTGGTTTCGATCGTGAGCTTCTACATTTATACCATATTAGGTTTGGATGCCGACACCTTTTCCCCGCTCGGCGGATCGCCTTATTTTCAGGAAGCACAACGCATTGTGGTGACCGCGCAACAAAGTGGTTTTTCCGGATGGATGCCGGGCGATGGCGATCAATCGCGCTACCAATTCAACGAAGATTTGCTTTCGCCCAGTTTTGAAATTTTCCGAAACGCTTTGTACGCCTATCACCGCGAAGGCTTGGATGTGATGCACGAAGATGTGGAACTCGGCAAACAAAAAATTGCGGAGGCAATTCAGCAAATAGGTGAAATCAGTGGCACGAGGACCAACTCCATCGTGATCCGCTCTTTTTTTGATGCAAAATCCACCGAAATCGAAAAAATATTCAGCGGCGGCCCCTCGGTAGAAATCACCGAAGTGGTCGAAACCCTCAACGACCTCGCACCACAATACAGTAAAAACTGGCGGAACATCTCTTATTAGTGTTCAGTTTACAGTTTCATTTTTAATCCCAAAACACTCATAACCCAAAACCCGAAAACCCAAAACCCGAAAACCCGAAACCCGAAAACCCGAAAACCCGAAACCCGAAAACCCGCAACCCGAAAACCCGCAACTCGTAACCCGAAACTCATAACTCATAACTCTCAACTCATAACTTTTTGCTCACCTCCCTTTCCATAAAAAACTTTGCGCTCATCGAAGATGTGAACCTGCAACTTCGGGAAGGAATGAGCATTATCACGGGCGAAACCGGTGCGGGAAAATCCATTCTGTTGGGCGCACTTTCGCTGTTGTTGGGAAAACGGGCCGACTTGTCCACCGTTCGCGATGCTTCGAAAAAATGCGTGGTGGAAGGGAATTTTTCTATTTCCGCATATAATTTGCAAGCCTTTTTTGAAGAAAACGAGTTGGATTACGACGCGCAAACCATCGTTCGTCGCGAAATTCTTCCCTCCGGGAAGTCGCGCGCGTTCATCAACGACACGCCGGTGAAACTTTCGGCCATGGAAAATTTGGGAAACCGGCTCATCGATATTCACAGTCAGCACGAAACACTTTCGGTGGGCGATACCAATTATCAGTTCAAAATCATCGATGCTTTGGCGGGAAATGCTTCCGAGTTGGAAAACTACGAGAAAACCTATCGACATTTGAACCAGTTGAAAAAATCCTTGGCGGAACTGAAAACCGGTCAACAAGAAGCCGCGGCGGTTTACGATTACAACTTGTTTTTGCTGAACGAGTTGCGGGAAGCCAATTTAAAACCGGGAATGCAGGAAGAATTGGAAGAGCAACAACAACAATTGAGCAATGTCGAAACCTTGAAAGAAAACTTGGGCGGCGCATTGGATTTGCTGCAACAGGAAGAAATCGGGAATTTGGCTTCGCTTCGCGAAATAAAAAACCGTTTGGCGCAAATAGAAAATATTTCGAACGAGTATAAATCCTTTTCCGAACGCCTAAAAAGTGCCTATTTGGAACTGGAAGATATTTCGGAAGAATTGGAACGATCGCTGAACAAAGTGGACGACGACCCCGAAACCTTGAACGTGGTAAACGAGCGTTTACAGGTCTTGTACAATTTGCAAAAAAAACACCAAGTCGCCACGGTTGGTGAATTATTGGAAATTCAACAAACCTTGGCAGAGAAAGTTTCCGTGACCGAAAACGCGGACGAAGCAGTTTCCAAACTGGAAGCACAAATCGAAAGTGCAAAAAACGAAACGCAAAAAATCGCTTTACAACTTCACCTAAACCGAAAAAAAGCAATCCCGGTTTTTGTGGCTGCGGTGGAAAAAATCGTTTCCAATTTGGGAATGCCCGATGCAAAATTGAAAGTGGAACTGCAACAGCTCCCAAATTTCAACTCATTTGGAAACGACGAAATGTCGTGGAAACTTTCGGCCAATAAAGGCAGTGGTTTCAACGAACTGAAAAAAACAGCTTCGGGAGGTGAACTTTCGCGCATCACCTTGGCCATCAAAAGTATTTTGGCGGAATACAGCAATTTGCCCACGATCATTTTCGACGAAATAGACACTGGAATTTCCGGCGACATTGCCCAAAAAATGGGCAGCATTTTGCATTCCATGGGAACAAACATGCAAGTGGTCGCGATCACGCATTTGCCACAAATTGCCGCAAAAGGCGACCAACATTTCAAGGTGTTCAAAACCGTGAAAAACAACCAAACCGAGACCAACATCGCACAACTCAAAAAAGAAGAACGCTTGATCGAACTGGCGGAAATGTTGGGTGGTAATGAAAATCAAGATTCTGCCATGGCGCATGCGCGTGCTTTGTTGAACTAGCTTCTCGACCTGCCCGTCCGGCAGGCGGGTACATTTTTTATTCCATTTCATTCCATAAAAAACACTCGAAGTGACGACGGTTACCGTCACTTTGAGTAAAATTAAATTTGTGACAGCAAATTTAATTTGTATCGAGAAGCCAAATCACCCCGATCCCCGATCACCCGATCACCCCAACACTCAATCACCAAATCACAGATAATTTTTTCTATCTTTACGCCTTGCAACGAAAAAACAAATCAAACATGTCCTATAACTTACTCAAAGGAAAAAAAGGAATTATTTTCGGGGCCTTGGACGAAAACTCCATCGCTTGGAAAACCGCCGAACGCGTACACGAAGAAGGTGGCGAATTTGTGCTCACCAATGCGCCGATTGCCATGCGCATGGGCTCCATCAACCAACTGGCCGAAAAAACCGGTTCGGAAATTGTGCCCGCCGATGCCACCAAGATGGAAGATTTGGAAAATTTGGTGGAAAAAGCAACGGAAATACTTGGCGGAAAATTGGATTTCGTGCTGCATTCCATCGGAATGTCCGTCAACGTACGCAAAGGAAACCACTACACCGACATGAACTATGATTTCACCCAAAAAGGTTGGGACGTTTCCGCGGTTTCTTTTCACAAAACCATGCAGGCTTTGTACCACAAAAATGCGATGAACGAATGGGGAAGTATTGTGGCCTTGACCTATATGGCCGCGCAACGCGTTTTTCCCGATTACAACGACATGGCCGACAACAAAGCCTATTTGGAATCCATTGCGCGTAGTTTCGGATATTTCTTTGGGAAGGACAAAAAAGTGCGGGTGAACACCATTTCGCAATCCCCTACTCCAACCACTGCCGGCCAAGGCGTAAAAGGTTTTGACGGGTTCATTGCCTATGCCGATAAAATGTCGCCGCTCGGAAACGCCACGGCCTTGGAATGTGCCAATTATACCGTGAGCATGTTCTCCGACCTCACCAAAAAAGTGACCTTGCAAAACCTATACCACGACGGAGGCTTCTCCAATATGGGCGTGAGCCAGGAGGTGATGGAAGCCTTTGTGAAGGGGTCGTGATTTTTCTCGATTTTTTTTATTGAATTATTTTAAAAGCCGTCCTCGATTTTTTTGGACGGTTTTTTTATCGATAAAAATTGTCGTTCATCTTTAAACGGAACTTTTTTGGTTTTCTGTATAGAAAAAACCAGTGAAACTTCTTGCCCGTAACAATAATTTTTTTACCTTTAGCTACTTTTTTAACTAAAACAAAATTTATGAAAAAAATTACATTGTTGTGTATGTTTATGTTCGCGGGGCTTACCGCGATTGCACAAACCACCCATAACCTCAATTGGTATATGGGGATCACTTCAGCAGACGCAAGTCTTACCATCAATACGGGCGATACGGTCATTTGGACCTTTACCGATGCCCCATCCCATTCCGTGACTTCCGACGCAGGAAGTACCGAAACTTTTGATAGTGGAATATTATCCGGGATAGGCACAACCTTCTCCCATACATTTACCGCAGTGGGCACTAATCCTTACCATTGCAATGTGCACGCTGGTATGGTGGGTACGATTACCGTGGTTGCTCCGACTTCTTTTCTTATTGATGATGATTTTGAAAGCTATACTGCGGGTCCTATGGGAACCCAAGCCACTTGGTGGACAACTTGGTCCGGAACAACTGGTGGAACCGAAGATATTGAAGTGTCCACGCTCCAAGCAAATTCTGGCACCCAATCCGGATTGATTGCCGAAGGAAGTGTCCAAGATGCACTTTTGTTGTTGGGCAATAAAACATCCGGAGTTTATGAGATAAGCTGGGACATGTATGTTCCAACAGGAAAAGTAGGCTACTGGAATATTCAAGAATCTGAGACACCGGGCGTCGCATGGAATGCTGATTTTTATGTAGGTGATACAGCAAGTGGAGGTACCGCTGGGCTAATCACACACGACCAAAGTGGGGTCACGATTCCGTATACATCGGATACTTGGTTCAATGTTAAATTGATAGTCGACTTAAACAACTATGTTTTTTCTGCTAAAATCAATAATACTCCTTTCCTCATTTCCGAACCTTATCCTGGAGTGCAACTTGGAGCGATGAACTTTTATTCGACCGATGCCAATAATAGGTATTTTATCGATGATGTGTTGTTTGAACAAGCATCGTGCATCCCTCCCACCAATATTGCAACAAGTGTAACCAGCACGACTACAGTCGATGTTTCATGGACCGCAGGGGGTACTGCAACAACTTGGGAGATCGAATATGGGGCTCCGGGTTTTACTTTAGGTTCAGGTACAGTTGTTATTGATAATGATGGGGTAACCGGAAACACCATTACCGGCCTGTCTGCTTCCACGGCTTATGAATTATATATTCGTACCGATTGCGGCGGGGGTGATTTGAGTGCTTGGGTCGGGCCTTTTGCTTTCAACACACCTTGTGCGACCATAATAGCTCCCTATACCGAAGATTTTGAAAATGCCGGGGCTATTCCCAATTGTTGGGCACAGGGCAGTGCAAATGCCGAGGATTGGAAATTTGACGATACAGTAGGAAGCAATCATATCGGAAACAGTGGAGATTTTTATGGAACCACTTCCGCCAGTGGCGGCTATTTTGCTTGGGTGGATGATTCCAGTTCACATAGCCTAGGCACGACTTTGGAAACCCCAAGTGTGGATGTTTCTGGATTGACCACACCGGCTTTGTCTTTTTATATTGTTAGCGACAACGAAGGAAACACCAATGTTGATTTTTCCGTGGACTTTTACGATGGGGCTGCATGGAACACAGCTGTGTACACCAGCAACACCAATACGGGAGGTTGGATAAAGGTATTCGTTGATCTGTCGGCCTATACCATAACCGGACCGGTAAAAGCTCGTTTTATCGTTGATGAAAACAACGGCACCGATTTTTATGATGATGTTGCCATTGACGATGTGGCCTTTCTTGAACTTCCCACTTGTTTCATGCCAACCACCTTGACCACGGCCAACATTACGGACACCACGGTCGATTTGGGTTGGACCGACGCCAACACGCCCGTGGCGACCACCTGGGACGTGCATGTGGTGCCTGCAGGTGATCCGGCCCCTACGGCCACTACCACCCCGTCCGATCCGGGCGTGACCACAAACCCATACAACAAAACCGGGCTCTTGCCGGTGACCGCTTATGATTTTTATGTACGCGCCGATTGCGGCGGGGGCGATTTCAGTATTTGGTCAAATCCTTTTTCTTTTACCACAATTTGTCCAACTGCATTTACGCCTGCTTATACCCAAGACTTTAGCGTCTTTGTACCGCTATGTTGGGAGGAAGCCACCAGTGGATTGCCCTCAGCGGGACCGGGAGGTTTAGGTTCTGGTTCTTGGACACAAGATGATTTTGCCAATACCGGAACAAACCAAGCTGCGAATATTAGCTTATCAGGTAGCTCCGATGAGGATTGGCTTATTTCCCCAGCTTTTGATCTTTCTGCGGGAGGTTATGAACTTACCTTTATTGCAGCAATCACCGATTCAGGAAATTCAAACCCGCCGGAAGACTTGGGTATGGGAAGTGATGATGAGGTTCAAATCCTTATTTCAATTGATAACGGAACAACTTGGACGAACCTGTTGACCTACAACCAAAGTGATTATCCTTCGGAAACCGGTCAATTGGAATTTATCGATTTGGCAACCTACACCTCTGCAACCACCAAATTTGCTATTTGGGGCAGTGAAGGCACGGTAAATGACCCTGAAAGTTATGAGTTTTTTATTGATAATTTCGAGGTACGCACAAAACCCAGTTGCGGACAACCTAACAACTTGGCCGTCACAAATACCTTGGCCACCTCTGCCGATTTGGGCTGGACAGAAAACAACGTGCCTCCTGTCGCTTTGTGGGATGTTCATGTAGTTCTAGCCGGGGATCCTGCCCCTATTGGAACAACTGTTCCATCAGATGCGGGAGTCACCACAAACCCCTACAACAAAACAGGTTTGACCTCCAGCACCAGTTATGAATTTTACGTACGTGCAGATTGCGGTGGAGGAGACTTAAGTACTTGGACCGGACCTTATGCCTTTACCACAACCCCAACCAACGACGATTTGGCCAATGCCATAGCTTTGACCATGGATGCGGTTTGTAGCGGGGATGCCTATACCAATGTTGGAGCAACAGCCCAAACTGGAGAACCGAGCGGAAGTTGCTTTAGCGATAATGCTTCCACAGTGGACAACAGTGTTTGGTTTTCTTTTGTGGCACCTGCAAGTGGAAATGTTTTCATCAGTACCGATATCGCTCCCGGCGTATTGGATGATTCCGAAATTGCCGTATATGCTGCTCCAACCAATTTGAACGACCTTTCCACCCTTCCCGCCGAATTGGGCTGTGATCAAGACGGAGGAAATATTGTGGGTTCTGGATATATGTCTTTTCTTAAACTCTTCGGGTTAACCTCTGGAAACACCTATTATATTCAGGTCGATGGATATGACGGTAGTTCAGGCGCTTTTTGTATTGAAGTAAGTGAAATTACCTGCCTTAGTCCTTCTACTTTGACCGCTGCCAATATTACGGCCACCACTGCCGACTTGGGCTGGACGGAAAACAATGTTCCTCCCGCCACCACTTGGGATGTGCATGTGGTTCCTGATGGGGATCCTGCCCCTACGGCAACCACCACCCCAACCGATGCGGGGGTGACCACTAACCCTTACGCTAAAACCAGTTTGACCTCCAATACGGATTATGAATTCTATGTACGTACCGATTGCGGAGGAGGCGATTTTAGCTTTTGGACCGGTCCCTTTGCGTTCACTACGCCATGTGCAACCTTTACCTTGCCTTTTATCGAAACATTTGATGACAGCGATACCCCGACTTGTTGGACCGAAAGTGGCGATAACAGTTGGGACTTCAGCCTAAGCGCGGACTATGCTGCCTCCGCTATTTTGGATCATACCCCCGGAGGAGGCACGGATTATGCCTGGATGGACGGATCGGACAATGGGAATGGTGAAGTTAGCACCTTAACTTCTCCAATGGTTGATGTTTCAACACTAACCACTCCGGCATTGCAATTCTTCCTTTTCAGCAATAATACCAATGATGGAGCCATCAATACCGTGGACGTGGAATTTTATGACGGTGCTACCTGGAACAATGTGCTCAATTTGACCACTTTATTAGGACCAGATTGGGTGAAATACCTGATCGATTTAAGCGCATATACCATTACCGGAGACGTTCAAGTGCGGTTTACCGTTACAGGAAACAGTGCAGGAGGAAGTACCTTTCACAACGATATCTTGTTGGACGATGTGTCCTTTCTTGAACTTCCGAGTTGTTTGGTTCCAACCACCTTGACCGCCGCCGCTATAACCACTAGCTCGGCCGATTTGGGCTGGACGGATACCAACACACCCGCTGCAACCATGTGGGACGTGCATGTGGTAACTGCGGGAAGCCCTGCACCTGATGCCACCACTACCCCATCCGATCCGGGTGTGACCGTTAATCCGCACCCAAAAACCGGATTGACTTCCGGCACCACCTATGAATTTTATGTCCGTGCCGATTGTGGTGGAGGAACCACCAGCCTTTGGGCCGGCCCGTTTATGTTCTCCACCGTTTGCGTGAACGCAACCCTGCCTTATTCGGAATCGTTTACAAGTGGAATATTCCCGGTTTGTTGGACCAGGAGCAGCACAACCGATGTAACGATAGAGGCTACTTGTGATACCCGAACCAATGTCCTCAATATTTCTGACACCAACGATGCTACCACGGGCGACATCGACGGTACCACCTCAACAACCGGCTTGAAAGTAAGTTATTATATTGGCGAAGATCTTTGTGGTGGTGCCACGGAAGATCCTTTCGATGTGGAATACTGGGACGGTACCCAATGGGTGCTTGCCAAAACCTATGAAATTGTAGGAACTGGTTTGCCATATGACAACGCTTACTTCCATGATTCCTTCATTGTACCCCAAAGTGCTGTTACGGCAACCTTTAAAGTGCGGTTTTCATCCAATGAGACGCAAGCACTTGATAACTGGTACATCGACGACCTTGTGGTGGAAAACGCCCCAACTTGTTTACAACCCACTGCGTTGACCGCAACCAATATATTTGCAACATCAACAGATTTAGGGTGGACAGACGGCAACACCCCGGCAGCCACTACTTGGGACATCGAAGTGGTCACGGCAGGAACAACCCCGACAGGCACCCCAACCGATGTGGGAGTAACAACAAACCCATATAACAAAACCGGGTTGACCGCCCAAACCGCCTACGAATTTTATGTTCGTACGGATTGTGGTGGCGGTGATTTGAGTGCATGGGCGGGGCCGTTTGCATTTACCACTGCATGTACGGCGGTGGTTGCCCCTTGGAGCGAAGATTTTTCCAACGGAGGAGTTATACCGAATTGTTGGGAACAAGGTGCTGCAAATGGAGAAGATTGGGAGTTTGACAACACTACAGGTTTCAATCACATAGGCGATAATGGAACTATCATTGGCAATTCTCAAAGCGATGGGTATTTTGCTTGGGTGGATGATTCTTCCCCAAACAATATAGGCACTACCTTACTCAGCCCATTCATTGACGTGTCCGGCCTTAGCTTTTCCGAACTTACTTTCTACCGGCTTAGCAACAACGAAGGAAACACCAATGTCGATTTTTCAGTTGATGTTTGGGACGGTGCTGCTTGGAACAACGATATGTACTTCAGCAACACCAATTCCGCTAATGGAGGTTGGGAGAAAATAACTGTGGACCTTTCGACATTGACCATTTCAGGAGACATACAAATCCGTTTTGTGGTGGACGAGAACAACGGCACCGATTTTTACGACGATGTTGCCATCGATGATGTGGATGTGCATGAGCGGCCTTGTTATGATCCTTCAAATTTAACCGTAAGCAATATTTCACAAACCACCGCCGATATTTCTTGGATCGACAATGCACAAGCATCCGAATGGGAAATAGAATATGGCCCCACAGGTTTCGCACAAGGTTCCGGTACGATCGTGCTGGACAATGATGGTACACTTGGTGAAACCCTGTCCCCGCTAACCCCGGCAACCGTATATGATGTATATGTACGCGCTCTTTGTGCTAGTGGCGACACCAGTGGCTGGATAGGCCCGGTAACATTTACAACCGCCTGTGCAACATTGACCACTTTGCCTTATACGGAATCGTTTGAAAGCACCTCACCATATAGAGTGTGTTGGAAAAACGAATATGTATCAAGTGATGAGGATTGGGAGTTTGTAGCTGCCAATCAAAATGGCACGATCACCCCAAGAACAGGTACATCAATGGCCGAGTTCAGCACAACCA
>DASSWG010000131.1:0-8651 GCA_035705295.1 Flavobacteriaceae bacterium | reverse complement strand
TGCCACCAACGGAATTCCGATGGCATTGGCTTTTACCATACTGGTGCTTTCCTTTCCGATCAGCTCCAAATTTTCATGGTCGATCGGAATATAATCGTCCAAGGCCGTTCGCAGTTTTTTCCGGTTGACCAGCATGTAATAAAGCATAAAATACATTATACCGATCGCGATAAAAGCCTCGAAAGTTCCGCCCGCCAAATTTTGCAAATTGGTGGAAACCCACGAGGTGATTTCGGAAGTGTTGATTTTTGTGCTGATATCATATCCATAAGCAGTTTCAATGTTCTGCATATGATTTTTTACGATTTGAACAATTTTTTCCGAATTTTGCACCGCTTTTCCAATCTTGGAACCCAGCAAGAGAACGATCCCGGCGATGGGCAACAAAATTCCAATGAAAGAGGCCAACATTAACAAGCCTGCGGCAAGGTTCTTATTCCAACCTTTTTCCAACAAACGGCCCATCCAGTTTTTGAACAAAACATACAAAGTCACGGCGCCCAAAATTCCACCCAAATAAGGGGTCATTTCTTTGAAAATCAAAATCCCGATCAATAAAATCAACAGCAGGATAAAGATTTGTCGCACTAAAACGGGTTGTAATTTTCCCATTATGGTTGGTTTAGTTGGCGAATTAAATTTGAAATCAATGTATTTTTTTTCCGAGGAAAGTTAACAAGAAATTTCAAAAACAATCCTTAAATATTTGTTAGGATTTGGAAGTACGGTTTTTTGAACCTTTGTTGGGTTTGGATAAGTTTTCTTGATGGATTTTGTCGGCACCTTCCAGCAAATTGTTGAGTTTGTTCAATTCGTTTTCCGTCAAGTCGCGATATTTCCCCACAGGAACGTCCAATAAAATGTTCATGATCCGAACGCGTTTCAGCGCGGTGACCTCGTAGCCCAAATATTCGCACATTCGGCGGATTTGCCGGTTCAAACCTTGGGTGAGCACGATGCGAAACGTGTGGTTACTTAATTTTTCCACTTCGCATTTTTTGGTGAGGGTATCCAAAATCGGTACCCCGTTTTGCATACGTTCCATAAAATCGGGATTGATCAGCCGGTCGACCGTGACGATATATTCTTTTTCATTGTTGTTTTTGGAACGCAAAATTTTGTTGACAATATCCCCATCGTTGGTCAATAAAATCAAGCCTTCGCTGGGTTTGTCCAACAGCCCGATCTGAAAAATGCGCACAGGGTAGTTGATAAAATCGATGATGTTGTCTTTTTCGACCCGCGTATCGGTGGTGCAAACAATTCCGATGGGTTTGTTGAAAGCCAAATAGACAGGTTTTTCTTTTTGTTCGCCCACGGGAACGTCCAATAAAATGTTCATGATCCGAACGCGTTTCAATGCGGTGACTTCATAGCCGAGGTATTCGCACATTCGACGGATTTGCCGGTTCAAACCTTGAGTGAGCACAATTCGAAATGTGTGGTTGCTCAATTTTTCGACCTCACATTTTTTGGTGATGCTGTCCAAAATTGGTACTCCATTGCGCATGCGTTCCACAAAATCGGGGTTCACCAACCGATCGACCGTGACGATGTATTCTTTTTCGTTGTTGTTTTTGGAACGCAAAATTTTGTTGACGATATTGCCGTCGTTGGTCAGCAAAATAAGTCCTTCGCTGGGTTTGTCCAATCGCCCGATCGGAAAAATCCGCGTGGGGTAGTTGATGTAGTCGATGATGTTGTCCTTTTCCACCCGCGTGTCGGTGGTGCAAACGATACCGACGGGTTTGTTGAAGGCCAAATAAACCGGTTTTTTCTTTTTTTCGCCCACTAATTCACCATTCACGCGCACTTCGTCGGCCGGGGAAATTTTGGTGCCCATTTCGGGTATTTTTCCATTAATGGTCACACGCCCCTGCTCGATCAATTTATCTGCGGCGCGGCGCGAACAATAACCGATTTCGCTGAGGTATTTGTTGATACGGGTTTGTTGGGTTTCCGACATTGACAATGGATTGGTGCAAAGGTAGGGGTTTTCCCGTGTTTTTATATGGTGAATATTTTTACGAGATAATTGATTTATCGTTACTTTAAAAAATCTGCGGGAATCAGCGAGGATGATCCGCGCAAATCTGCGTGAAATTTTTTCTCGCTGATTTTCGCTGATATAAAAAACGCTGATCACCACAGAAAAAACAATGAAAAATTCCAATAAGTTGACGGCATTTTGATTTGGCCTAATTGTTCAACAACAGCAAAACAATATTTTAACAAATTACAGGTTTTAAGAAAAAGTATTCGGTTCACAAATAAAAAAGATGCCAACCTATTTTCTAAATTTCAGTTTTCTTTTCCTTTTTTTGACCTCTTTTGGACAAGCCGATGGGCTTTCGCAAAACTACATTCCCTACCACAAAAAAATAAACCGTGCCGAAACCTTGTTTTTTATGGAAGGGAAAACGGACAGTTCTTTGGTGGTTTATGACAAGGTGTTTGCAAACTACGATTTTATTTTCGTAAAAGATTTGGTGAATGCCGCCCAAATTGCCCATTTCAGTGGAAAACCGTATAAAAAATACTTGGAAAAAGGTTTTGAATTCGGGTTGAAAATCGGGCACTTAAAAAGCTTCCCTTTATTCAAAGAAGAATTCGAGCAGTTGAAAAACAACAAGGAATTGCAAAAGGCCTACAAAACCAACCGAAAAAAATACCTTGAACGTATTGACTTTGAGTATTTGGGTTTGATGTATGAACTTTTCATACGAGATCAATTTGATAAACGTAAAAGTGATTATAAATCCATCATCCAAAACTCCTTGAAAAATCTTAGGAGAATAATTGAAAGCAAAGGTTTTCCGGGCGATAAATTAATAGGAATCAGCGATTCCACCATTTTTGCGGAAACCGGCGTTCCACAATTGGACTTGAAAGTCCGAGCAAAGAAATTTGGAGATGAATTGTGGTATGTTGAAACTGCCGACAGGGCATTTTCTGCAAAGGCCGTTTTTCCCATGTTGGTTCATCACGATTGTGCCTATTTCAAGCTAAAGAATTTGCTCTGGGCAGAAATGAAAAAAGGAAACATTCACCCACGCGATCTCGGAATGCTTTATGACAACATTTATCGGTCTTCAGGGCAAAAAGGCTTTGCAAGATATTGTTCTCTTCCCGAGAAACAGGTTTATTTCAGGTTGAACGCTTTTGCAGATTACCCAGAACCCACAAAAAAAAATAGCGTCGAAACCAACACCTTGCGAAAAAAGTTCTACATCGTTTCCTTGGCCGTCGATCAAAAGAAGCAGGAATTTGAAGAAAAATATGAGTTTGTTTTGTTTTCCGGGTTTTGGGATTGCCGATAAAAGAAAAATTCTTGTATCATTCTTTCAAAAAAGCAATTACCTCAGCAAGGATTGCTTCATTGTTCAGCGAGTGTCCCGCGCCTTCGGTTAAAACCAAACGGGAATTTCCCCAATTTTTGTGAATTGCTTTTGAAGCGGAAACCGGCGCGATTTTATCATATTTATCATGCACGATCAAGCCTTTTTGCGAAAGGCTTTTTGCGAATTTTGCAGTGGAAAATTCCGAAAACCAAAACCCGAATTTTTTGTGGAAGTAAACTTCAAGCCCTTTCATAAAACGGGACGAAAGGTTGAGGATTTTTTGAAAATCGTCCATGATCAATGTCAATTCCGATGGCGGGCCCAGCAACACCAATTTTGACATTTTTTGCTTCGGAAAACAATGCTGGTGATAAACCGCGGTCATTCCGCCCACACTATGGCCAATAATGTGCGATGGCGAATATTTTTGAACCATTGCGTCCACGCATTTCGCGTAAAGCGGCACATTGAACAATTTTCCCGAGGAATTTCCGTGCGCAGGAGCGTCGAAAGCCACGATGTCGTAATCTTCCAGTTGCAGTTTTTCGATGAGTTGTTTCCAGCGGTGGGTGTTGCTTTCCCAACCGTGCATCAACAAAATGCATTCCTTTGTTCCTTTCCAACGATAGGTTTGCAAAGATTTCTTTTCAACCGAAATTGTTTCGGATTTGGCAGGGTTCAAGAAAACGGCCTGCTCGGTGCCCACTTTTCCGCGCCGGGGCGCACAAAACAAATAAAAAGCTTGTGAAAGGGCCAATTCGGGTTTCACCAAAAAAAGGGAATTCAATTTGAACCCAATGATTTTTGGCAAAAATTTTTGAAGTCTTTTTTTCATGGAAAAGCTGGAAAGCGGTTTTTCGGAAAACGGATCAATTTTCGATCTCGTCCGTATCTTTTCTGCGTTTCAACAAACCTATCCCGGAAACAAAAAAAATAAAACCAATAATGGCCAACGCCCACGGGCTCATTCCAACGGACAAACTTCCAAAAATGCCCAATACGCCAATCACCAAGGCGATCATTCCAAGCACCGATAAAATCATTCCAAGTATTTTGATCATAATAGTTTGTTTTTTGGTTAATAAATCGTTTTAAAATTTTCATAAACAAGATTTTCAACTACCACTGCCCACTGCAACTGCCCACTGAACACTTTTTTTCACTGCCACCCGATCCAAAAATAATTGATTTTGGCCGTTTCCGGAATTTGCGCGGGTTCGATATTTTCAGCGTGTTGAAGCGGCATCGGCAGTTCGGTTTTTTTGATGGTCACATACGCGTTGATTTCGTCGATGAACACCACCACTGCATCCAAAGTGATTTCTATGCGCGAAATGCTGTAATTGGCTATAATATCTTTAAAAGTGCTGTTGGGTCCAAAACCGGCTTGGGTTTTGAAACGTGGATCGATCACTTGAATGTTTCCAATGGTGCTGGTCGAATCAAAATCCTGCACCGGTTCCAACACCAAAAGTTGGGTGCCTTTTTGGTCGAAAACCACAATTTCGTTTCCCGGGTCGAACATTCCGGTTTGTTTTTTCACCACTACGGAATCTTCTTTGAAAATAGAATCCAATTGGCGCACCTGAACTTCTTTCGTCAACAAACCCACGTGGGTTTTACTGATTAAAAACGGATCTTTTTTTTGTTCTTTTTGGCAGGCGGCCAAAAGTAGGCTTAGGAAAAGCAGTTCGAAAAAATATTTTTTCATATCAAAAATGGATTGGATCATGGGGAAGATTCAACGCACATTTTTTTTATCCCCCAACCCAAAGTTACACATAAAAACAAAGCTGCATCTATACTTCACAAAACTTTATTATTTTTAAAAACCCAAAAAGCAATTGCCCACACCAAAAACCACAGGCATTTGATTACCTTTGCAAACTATGAACAAGACGGTGACAGAACAATTGGTGGAGGAAGGGAAATTATTGCCTTTGATGGAAGCTTTTTACACCATTCAGGGGGAAGGTTTCCACAAAGGGACCGCGGCCTATTTTGTGCGCATTGGCGGTTGTGACGTGGGTTGCCATTGGTGCGATGTGAAAGAAAGTTGGAACGCGGAAACCCATCCGCCGACGGCGGTCGACAAAATTGTGGAAGAGGCGGTGAAATATAGCGATACGGTGGTGGTTACCGGTGGCGAACCCTTGATGTGGGACATGACGGAACTGACCACAAAGCTAAAAGCAAAAAATGCCCAAATCCACATCGAAACTTCCGGAGCTTATCCGATGACGGGGGTTTGGGATTGGATTTGCCTTTCCCCAAAAAAAAACAAACTGCCGACTGCAGAAATCCATCAAAAAGCCCACGAACTGAAAGTGATCGTTTTCAACAAACACGATTTTAAATTTGCCGAAGAGCAAGCCGCAAAAGTAAATGCCGGTTGCCTGTTGTATTTACAGCCCGAATGGAGCGTGCGCGAAAAAATAATGCCGCTGATCGTGGATTATGTGATGCAACATCCCAAATGGAAAGTTTCGCTGCAAACGCACAAGTATTTGAATATTCCGTAACAATACTTCCTAAACATTTTGGCGTGTTCAGTGTAAAGCTTTAGCATCACTGTTATGGAATGTTTTTGATATAAAGGAAATATGTTTTTGAAAATGGGCTTATCGAAAATTTTTCGTAAAATTTGAAATGAAAATACCGTTAAAAATTTTATACTGTTTGAGCCAAAAGAATTTTTCTTCTTTGTTCCAAAAGTGATGGCGAGTTTATAAAATTTAGGTATCGAATGAAAAATTTAGAAAAAGTTTCGTCCGCCCTAGCGTTTTTTGTTTCTTTTTTGGGCAATGCAAAAAAGAAAGAAAGAGTAAAATGGTAGATTAACCTTGGTTACAAAGAGAAATTTGTTTGGACCGGATTGACTTCTTAAAATAATTTTCGAAAAACCTACATTCCCGCTTTCTCAAACGGAACCTCCACATAGGTGTCGTCCCAGCCGATCAACAAATTCGCTCCGTTTTCAATCGGTTGGAATGTCATTGAAAAAGCTTCGACCGGGGCAGCGGTTTGTTCGGTCGGAACTTGAATTCGCAAAACGTCCATCGCAGGGTCATATTCGTAAGCTCCCCAAACGTTCACCGCCTCGTTGATGATCACCGTCCATTGATCTTCCGTTGGGATGGTGTAAAGCGTATAGGTACCGGCCTCGATGGGTTTTCCGTCGACCAACATATCTTCGTAAAGCGTAATTTCGGTGGCCTCGTTCGCCCCGGTGCGCCAAACTTCATTGTAGGGCACCAAACTGCCAAAAATCTCCCGCCCCTTTTTTTGCGGACGGCTATAAATGATGCGGATCATCGGTGCGTTGTTTTCCGAGCGGATAAACTCCACATCCATCGGACTTACGTCAAGATCGTCGAATTTTTGTGCCTGGGCCGAAGGAATGCTCAAAAGTAAAATCGTGGCAAAAAGAAGTGTTTTTTTCATGGTTTTTAATTGGGTTTTGTGAAAACTATATGGTTTGGACTGTTAAAAAGCAATTAGGTTTAAAAACAAAGTTTGCTGTTCACGAAATTGCTTTCCGTTAAGTTGTTTTCAAAAAAATATTTTTCGATAAAAAGCAACTAAGCAAACCTTCGATTACAACAACTCCAAAACAGCGGATAAATTGTTGATAACTTAAGCTTTTGGAACAAAACCACAACCCATAAAAAAGCTATTTTTCCGTATCTTTGTTTGGCCCTTGAAAACAGGGATTTTGCCGGTCTCCGATCGGTTTGAATTTATTAAAATGAATTTTTTTAATAGTTGGTTAGAAACATAATTTTTTTAAAACCAACTTTATACTATTGAAAGAATGAGCGAAGAATCCAAAAAGAACTATTCGGCCGACAATATTCAGGCCTTGGAAGGAATGGAGCATGTGCGCATGCGCCCATCGATGTACATCGGGGATGTGAGCATTCGTGGGTTGCATCATTTGGTGTACGAAGTGGTCGATAACTCCATTGACGAAGCAATGGCTGGTCATTGTGACAAAATCGACGTTACGATCAATGAAAACGGTTCGGTGACCACCCAAGACAACGGTCGGGGAATTCCGATCGATATCCATAAAAAAGAAGGCGTTTCCGCTTTGGAGGTGGTGATGACAAAAATTGGCGCCGGGGGAAAATTCGACAAAGATTCCTACAAAGTTTCGGGCGGATTGCATGGTGTTGGGGTTTCGGTGGTAAACGCCCTTTCCGAACATTTGCACGCCGTTGTCCACAAAGACGGCAAAGTTTGGGAACAAGAATACGAACGCGGAAAAACCCTATATCCGGTCAAACAAACCGGTGAAACCGATTATAACGGAACCATCGTTACTTTTCTTCCCGATTCGCAGATTTTTCAGCAAACCACCCATTTTAGCTATGATACCTTGGCCAGTCGTTTGCGCGAACTCGCATTTTTGAACAAAGGCATCACCATCACGCTGACCGACAAAAGGGAAAAAGATGAAAAAGGGGAGTTTGTTACCGAAGAATTCCATTCCGATGAAGGTTTGGTGGAGTTCATCCGCTTTTTGGACGGCACCCGCGAACCGTTGATTGGCGGAGTCATTGCCATGGAAGGCGAAAAAAACGATACTCCCGTTGAGGTGGCGATGATCTACAATACTTCGTACGGGGAGAATCTGCATTCGTACGTGAACAACATCAACACCCACGAAGGCGGAACGCACCTTTCCGGTTTTCGCCGCGGGCTCACCACCACCCTGAAAAAATATGCCGACGCTTCCGGAATGTTGGACAAGCTCAAATTTGAAATTGCGGGAGATGATTTCCGCGAAGGCCTGACCGCCATTGTTTCGGTGAAAGTTGCCGAACCCCAATTCGAGGGGCAGACCAAAACCAAATTGGGGAACCGTGAAGTGACCTCGGCCGTTTCGCAAGCGGTTTCCGAAATGTTGGAAAACTATTTGGAAGAAAACCCGAACGACGCAAAAATCATTGTGCAAAAAGTGATTTTGGCCGCCCAAGCCCGTCACGCCGCCAAAAAGGCGCGCGAATTGGTACAACGAAAAACCGTGATGAGCGGTGGTGGATTGCCCGGAAAACTTTCCGATTGCGCCTCGCAAGACCCAGAAGAATGTGAAGTGTTTTTGGTAGAAGGGGATTCCGCGGGTGGAACCGCTAAACAAGGTCGCGATCGTCATTTTCAAGCAATTTTGCCTTTGCGTGGAAAAATTTTGAACGTGGAAAAAGCCATGCAGCACAAAGTATTCGAAAACGAGGAAATTCGGAATATTTATACCGCATTGGGTGTTACCATCGGAACCGAAGAAGACAGCAAAGCCTTGAATTTATC